>JAISUK010000050.1 GCA_031272075.1 Dysgonamonadaceae bacterium | reverse complement strand
TCGGCATGCTGCCGTCGGCTTCGGTGGGCGAACATACCTCTGTGTTTGAGCCTATTCACGGTTCGTATCCGCAGGCGGCCGGTAAGAATATCGCCAATCCCTTAGCGACGATTCTGTCGACGGCGCTGATGTTTGAGTATGCTTTTCATCTCAAAGAAGAAGGGAAACTTGTCCGCGATGCCGTCAATGCCTCGATGGATGCCGGTGTTGTGACCGAAGACATCGCGATGGGAAGCAAGGCGTATACAACGTCGGAAGTCGGCAGGTGGGTTACCGAATACGTTACTCAAACTCCACTACCGTAATACCCGTCCCGCCGAACTGTACGTGTTCATCCTGGAAACTTCGGATTGCAGGAATTGTTTTCAGGTATTCGCGAATCACCTGACGCAAAGCCCCCGTGCCTGTCCCGTGCAAGATGCGCACCCGACCGGCGCCGCATTGGATTGCGTCGTCGATGTAGTACATTACCGCTTGCAGTGCTTCGTCCGCGCGCATGCCGCGAACATCGATCTCCATTTTGAAATTTAAGCGTTTCTGAGAAATGAGATCCATCGTATAGCTGCCAAGCGACTTGTTTTGCTGCACCGTTTTTCGGGCTTTCGGATTCGTCACCCGCTCTATTTGATCGATTTTTAGCATGGATTTAATCATCCCGAAAACGACCACAGCATTCTTTCCTTTCACTTCCAATACTTCGCCTTCGGATTGTTGACCTTTGAGGCGGACAACATCTCCTTTTTGAATCATTTCAGGACGAATCGGCTTTGTTTGAGCTGGTTTCTTGGCTTTTTTGCGTTGGAGAGCCGGATTTTTTATCGGATGGAGTTTCGCCAGCAGGTCGGGTTCGGCAGCAATGGCGTCTTTATACGCATCCAACGACTTACGTATTGTTTTGGTTTTGGTTTTTTCCGCCTGTACCTCCCGAATTTCCTTGATGGTATTTTCGATTTTGGCGTTTGTTTCCGACAAAAGATGGGTTGCCTCGGTTTTCGCCTGTTTGATGATGTCTTTATATTGCGTTTCCAAGGCCTTCAGGTCTGACTGATAACGTTCTGTCAGTTCTTCCAGGCGCTTTTCCTGTTGTCGGATGTTGCGGCGTTTCTCTTCCCAGTAGCGCTTGTCGCGGACAATTTCCTGCAAATATTTATCCATCGCGATATAGTCCTTACCTACAATCTCCGAGACATCGGCGATCACGTCTTCCGCCAAACCGATTTTGCGGGCGATTTCTATCGCGAACGAACTGCCCGGATTACCGATTGCAAGCCGGAATAACGGCTGCATCAAGTGGTTATCATACAGCATTGCCCCGTTGACGATGCCGTCGGTTTTTTCGGCGTATTGTTTCAAATTCTGATAATGGGTCGTGATCACGCCGAAGCAAAGTTTTCGATTAAAGCGATCCAGCAGCACTTCCGCAATAGCGCCACCGATCTGTGGTTCCGTGCCGCTCCCAAATTCATCAATCAGAATCAATGTTTTGGAATTACAATGGCGCACGAAATATTTCATGTTGGTCAGATGCGAACTGTAGGTGCTTAAATCGTTCTCAATCGACTGTTCATCACCTATATCAATAAACACGGCATCAAAAATTCCGGTCTGTGAGCGTTCGGTGACGGGAATCAGCAAGCCGCATTGAAGCATGTATTGTAGCAATCCGACGGTTTTCAGACACACAGATTTGCCGCCTGCATTCGGTCCTGAGATAATCAATATCCGCGAATGATCGGGATGCAGTGCTATCTCCAAAGGGACGACCGCTTTCTCCTGTTTGCGGTGCGAGAGGTATAACAATGGATGCACAGCGCCGATCCAGTCGAGTTGTTGTTTGTTTTCAAATACCGGAAATATCGCCTGGAGATCTAGAGCAAAAAGCGCTTTTGCACGGATAAAATCAATCTCCGCCAGGATGTTATACGAATACTGCATGGTTGGAATTTCGGGACGTATCCGGTCGGTCATCGCAGTCAATATGCGGATGATTTCACGCTTTTCTTCGTATTCCAATTCACGGACGCGGTTGTTGGCTTCGACCACTTCGGCGGGTTCGATGAAGACTGTTTTACCGCTTGCCGACTCGTCATGCACGATTCCCTGCAATTTACGCTTGAACGACGGAGCAATCGGAATCATCAACCGTCCGCTACGAATCGTCGGGGCAGCCTCTTTGTCTACAAACCCTTCCGATTGCGCTTGGCGCAGGATGCGTTGAAGCGTCTTGGATATAGAATGTTGCGTATGAAATAATTCTTTACGGATGGCCGCCAATGCTGCCGATGCATTCTCCTTTATTTCACCTTCAACTGTCAGTATTTTATCAATATTATCTATAATTTTCGGAAAAATATAGACATCATCTATCAATTTCAATAAGTAGGGATAACTCTGATCATCCTGTCTGACACGAAAAAATCGAACGATTTCATCGATGGTTTGTAACGAACGGCGAATATCAAAAAGTTCCGCTTCTGTAAGGTAAGTTCCTTCGATACGGATTTTCTTGAGCGAATCGCGTACATCATAGAAATGCGCCGACGGGAAAGCATCTTCTTCGCTGAGGATGCGAACAAACTCATTTGTTTGGTTCAGTTGCGTCAGTAGAGCCGAATAATCGGAAGAAAAAGCCATTGACACGACTTTTTCCTCACCCGGAAGAGAAAGGCATTTCGCCTTAATCAGCTGCCTGATAGTATCGAAACCTATTTTTTGTTCGAAATTAACAGGATAGATCATTTTGCTTTTCTTCCGGCATCAAACGCTTTAAGATTGGCTTCGACTACCTGTTCCCCTTTTCGTCCGAAAATATTCCGGATCCCGGCTTCCAGTTTGGAAGAGGCGATGCCGATATAGGGCGAGGCGGCTCCCAGCATGATGATATTCCCCGAACGCGGTGTTCCCAGTTCGCCGGCAATACGGTCGATGTCGATAATCACTTTATGCGGCAGGGCATCGAGTTCATTCATCACCTCCTCAATGGCCGGATAATTGGGGATATTCTCGAACGGCTTGGAATTGGTTACCAGCCAGCCGTCTTCTTTCAAGTAGGGAAGATAGCGCAACGACTCCATGGGTTCCAGCGAAATAATGATGTCCGCCGATCCCAGCGGGATTAAATCCGAAGCGATCGGTCGGTCGCTTATCCGTAAATGCGACTGCACATCCCCTCCCCGTTGGCTCATTCCGTGAATCTCCGATTGCTTGAGATACAGCCCGTCGTTGACAGCGGCTTCGCCGATGATTGCGGCAATAGAAAGGATTCCCTGTCCTCCTACGCCCGATAATATAATATCTGTTTTCATACGTCAATAATTAATGTTTTTTCGCTTTCCGCGCATGGGTCTGAATACATTCTCGGCAAGGCACGATCACCGACAGTCCACGATATTCGATCTCTTCTTGAATCATCGCTTTCATCGCATCGAAATTTTTCTTCAACGGAACGATTTCCCTCAGGTGTGCCGGATCGACGCCAAGCCCTTTGCAAATATCATGAATACGACCTGTGCCCGCTGAATCCTGGCCTCCGGTCATGCCTGTCGTCTCATTGTCAGAGATAATGATTAGGATATTGGAATTTTCATTCACGCAATCCAGCAGACCGGTCATGCCCGAATGGGTAAAAGTGGAATCGCCGATCACAGCGACCGAAGGATGGATTCCGGCATCGGAAGCCCCTTTCGCCATCGTGATGGAAGCGCCCATGTCGATGCAGGTATCGATGGCGCGAAACGGCGGCAACGCTCCCAAGGTGTAACAACCGATATCGCTGAACACTTTAGGGGATTCATATAACTTCAATACTTCATTCAAAGCTTCATATACATCGCGGTGTCCGCATCCTGCACACAATGCCGGTGGACGCATTTCTACAATTTCAGGGATTGCAAAATACGATTGCACAGGCAATCCCAATGCCCTTTTTACAATATCGGGAGTCAATTCTCCGTCACGCGGCACCGTACCGTCCAGGCGACCATGAATTTTCAGTCCGATTCCCAGATAACCTTTCAATTGTTCTTCCACAAACGGAAATCCATCTTCCAATATCAACAGTTCGTCGCAAGTTTCCGCCAATTTCAGCAATTGTTTTTTCGGAAGCGGGTATTGGCTGATTTTCAATACCGGATTGAGAAAGCCGTCGGGATACATCTCATGCAAGTAATTGAATGCGATCCCACATGCTACAATTCCCAATTTCGTGTCGGGCGCTTCGTAATACCGATTGAATTTGGATTGTTCCGAAGCCTCTACAAAAACCTGTTGTTTGGCTATCAATTGCTTGAAGCGTTTGCGGGCGTTTGCGGGCAACAATACAAATTGCGCACGACTGTTTTCAAGTGTTTTCAGGCTTTTTTCCGGCTTCGGCTCACGGACATTCACGCCAGAGCGGGAATGCGCCATGCGTGTGGTGATGCGCAACAGTATCGGATAACCGACCGCTTCCGAGAAATCGTAGCCTTCATACACCATGTTGTAAGCCTCCTGCTGGTCTGACGGTTCAAACATCGGCAACATGGCAAAATGCCCGTACATCCGATTGTCCTGTTCGTTCTGCGAAGAATGCATAGAGGGGTCATCGGCTGTGACGACAATCATGCCGCCATTGATTCCCGACATCGCGCTGTTCATAAAAGCATCTGCCGCCACATTCAAACCGACATGTTTCATGCAAGAGAGTACGCGTTTGCCGGCATACGACATTCCCAATGCCGTTTCCACCGCCGTCTTCTCATTACAACACCATTTGGAATGAATCCCGCGTTCCTGCGCAGTTTTCGATTGTTGGATATACTCGGTGATTTCCGTGGAAGGTGTACCCGGATAAGAATATACACCCGAAAGACCTGCATCGATAGCGGCCTGCGCTATCGCCTCGTCTCCCAAAAATATTTTTTTCATGCGTCAATATTTTATTTTATTTTTTAAAAGTCGCATGGAACTCGCATGTCATTCTTGTCATCAACTTGGATGTTTGAAAATCATGCTCGTTTCATGCGTCAATAATATATTATTCATTTCTAATTGCCGTCAAAGATAGTAGATTTTTAATACCAAAGCACCATCTCAGCGGATATTATTTCGATTCAATGCTTGTTGATAGCGCCTGGCATTGAGTGTATGTTCGGCCAGCGTGGTTGCAAAATGATGCTGTCCCGAAAAATCTTCTTTTGCACACATATACAGGTAATCATGATGCGTATAGTTCAATACCGCGTCGATCCCCTTGATCGTCGGGATGCGGATCGGACCCGGAGGCAATCCGGCATGTTTATAGGTATTATAAGGAGAATCTGTCTCCAGATGCGCAAACAAAATCCGCTTCAATGTGAAATCTCCCACCGCATATTTCACTGTCGGATCGGATTGCAACAACATTCCCCTTTTCAACCGATTGATATACAAGCCCGCAATAACCGGATATTCCGCTTGTGTGGCGGATTCTTCTTCCACGATGGAGGCCAAGATGGATACCTGAATGGGCGTCAACGGGATTTGAGCGGCTTTATCCAATCGTTCGGACGTCCAAAATTGATCGTATTCTTTTTTCATCCGGTTCAAAAAGCGATCGACGGAGATATTCCAATACACGGAGTAGGTGTTGGGGATAAACATACAATCAATGGTCTGAACATCAAATCCAAACGTACTGCAAACGGACGAGTCGTTCAAATGGCACAACAATTCATTCTTGTCAAGCATCAATTGAAGATCGATTCGTTCTGCAAATTCGGACTTCAGGCGGATGCCATTAAATGTAAGATTGACAGGCGTTTGATTTCCGCGTATCAGATTTTGCAGGAATGTCGTGCAGCTAATTTGGGGCGTAATGGCGTAACGACCCGTTTTCATCCGTTCAGGATATTTCATCACATTGGAGAATTGTTTAAAAAAACGGACGTCTTTAATCCTCCCCACAATCTGCAATTGAAGCAGCAAATCATTGAAATCCTTCTGTTTATCAATATAGACACAGACCGTTTCTTTCACGTTGAAACATGGGAACGCGAGCTTATAATAAGCCCACGAACCGGCTGAGAATATGATAATTACCACAAAAATCCCAATTCCTACTATTATTTTCGTTTTTTTCTTCATCACACTAATTTATCAACTTTAGCAACCCGCGACAAAATTATTAACAATTTCCGGTTCGCTCATGATTTTGCAAAAAAAATATTGCGAAGTAAAAAAAATAATCTACCTTTGCACCGCTTAAGAAAAATTATTTCGGCAAAATCCGGAAGGATGGGTGAGTGGCTGAAACCAACAGTTTGCTAAACTGTCGTACGGGTAACTGTACCGGGGGTTCGAATCCCCCTCCTTCCGCAAAACCACAATAATCAAACATTTAAATACAACCAATGGATCAGAAGACTCGTTTGAAATCGTTGGATGCCCTGCGGGGGTTCGACATGTTGTTTATCATGGGACTTGCCGGATGGGTGGTCGCGTTCTGTAATGTATTGCCTGCGTGCGGATTCACCGAGTGGCTTTCGACACAGATGACCCACGTGGAGTGGAACGGTTTGCGGCATCACGACACCATTTTTCCGCTTTTCCTCTTTGTGGCGGGCATCTCATTTCCGTTTTCGCTCGCGGCACAACAAGCCGCCGGTAAAACCGACTCACAGATCATCGTCAAAATCATCCGCCGTGGACTCCTACTCCTCCTTCTTGGACTGATTTACCAAGGACTGTTGCAATTTAAGTTTGACACACAGCGTTATGCGAGTGTGCTGGCGCGAATCGGCCTGGCCTGGATGTTCGCAGCCCTGTTGTGGCGCACTTTCAACACAAAAACCAACATCATCATCGCTGTCGCCATCCTCATTGGCTACTGGCTGCTGATGTGGCTTGTCCCCCAGTCCACCGACCCCTACTCATTCGAGAACAACCTCGTCGGCGCTATCGACCGTGTGCTGCTGCCCGGAAGGCTGTATGAAAAAACGTTCGACCCTGAAGGCATCCTGAGCACCCTGCCTGCCATCGTGACTGCACTTCTGGGCATGTTCACCGGCCAATTCGTGCGTCTCTCCACAGAGCGTTTTTCCGGCAACAAGAAAACCGTATGGATGCTGATTGCAGGGGTGTCACTCATCGTGGTCGGCTACCTGTGGAGTTTTGCTTTCCCGATCAACAAAAAACTGTGGACCAGCACATTTGTGTTGGTCGTAGCGGGCTATTCGGTCATCATGTTTGCCATTTTCTATTATATCATAGACGTGCGCGGATGGTCGAAATATTCACTTTTTTTCCGGGTCGTAGGGCTTAATTCCATCACCATCTATCTGGCTCAAAGAATCATCGACTTCAGCAAAATCAACAACTTTTTCTTCGGCGGCATCATCGGCAAATGCCCTGAATCGCTCGCCCCGTTGATTACTTCTACCGGCTATATCGTTGTCTGCTGGGTATTCCTGTATATTCTATACAAACAAAAGATTTTCCTGAAAGTGTGATCCCGTTTATTTTTTCAACTGCCCCACAGCAACCCAACATCATCATCATTTTGACCGACGACATGGGTTATGGCGATATCGGCGTCTACGGCGGTAAATTTATTCCGACACCCTGCATCGACCGGATGGCTGCCGAAGGGATCCGTTTCCTGCAGTATTACAGCGCTTCGCCAATCAGTTCCCCATCCCGTGCCGGACTGCTGACGGGTATTCATCCCGCCAATTGGAATATCAACAGCTATCTGCAGACCAGGGAAGGAAATAAAGCCGCAGAAATGGCGGATTTCCTGAATCCTGAGGCACCCACCTTGCCCCGAACCCTGAAAGCGGCAGGATATAAAACAGCGCATATCGGAAAATGGCACCTGGGCGGAGGAAGGGATGTACACAACGCTCCTCCCTTTGCGGATTATGGCTACGACGAACATTGCAGTACCTACGAAAGTCCACAGCCCGACCCGCTGATCACGGCGACCGATTGGATCTGGTCGCCAAAAGACAGCATCAAACGTTGGAATAGAACGGCATATTTCGTGGATAAGACACTGGATTTTCTGAAAAGACATCCGGACGAACCTTGCTTCATCAACCTGTGGCCGGACGATACGCATACGCCCTGGATCGGCAACAGTGAAGAACAGGCTATTTTTCCCGACGGTGCAGAGAGCGAAAAAAATTTCCGTTCGGTATTGGCTGAATACGATAAGCAAATCGGTCGTCTGTTGCAAGAAATCCAAAAACTCCAATCCGACCGCAATACGATCGTGATCTTTACCAGCGACAACGGTCCCGCCCCCAGTTTCTTGGGCAGTCGTTCGGGCAATATGCGGGGTTGTAAAGCCTCTCTTTTCGAAGGCGGAACGCACCTGCCGTTTATCATCTGGGATACTCAAAACTTGATTCCGCAAGGACAATTGGATCAGACTACGGTAGTCAGCGCCCTGGACATGTTCGAATCGTTGTGTGCATTGTCCGGCACACCGCTCCCCGACGGATACCAAAGCGACGGCACAGACATGAGTAAAGCATTGCTGGGAGAACCGCAAAACAGGGAAAAACCCCTCTATTGGGAATACCGGCGAAATGACAACAAAGCATTTCCGAAACCCAAAGGAACGGATGCAAGCCCCAATGTCGCCATCAGAAAAGGCGACTGGAAATTGCTGATCAATTTCGACGGTTCGGATGTGATGTTATATCATCTGCAGAACAATCCGCGCGAAAACATGGACGTCAGTGATAAATATCCTGAAATCACCAACGAACTCAAAGCTTTGGCATTGAGCTGGAGGAGCGCTTTGCCTAAATTAAACGATTAATCAGCTTCATTGTTCTGATTTACATACTCAAATATGCAAAACAATCAACTGCCTACACTCGTTATATCTTCGCTCTTGCTGACGAGCAACGGATTTGCTTCAGTCGAAAATAAGGACACGAACGAAAAGCCCAACATCGTGATTATCCTCGCAGACGATCTGGGTTGGGGAAATGTCGGGTTTCACGGAAGCGAAATAAAAACACCGAATCTGGATCAACTGGCACACGATGGTGTGCAAATGAGCCGCTTCTATACAGCGCCAATCAGTTCCCCTACTCGTGCAGGATTGATGACCGGACGTTACCCTACCCGACTCGGAATACGCGAAAATGTGATTCCGCCCTGGCGCGATTTTGGCCTGAACCCGCAAGAAGAAATCATCCCCGAAATGCTGGCTAAAGCAGGTTATCTCAACCGCGCAATCATCGGAAAATGGCACCTGGGCCATTCCAGAGTTGCTTACCACCCTTTATCCAATGGATTTACACATTTCTACGGACACTTGAACGGTGCGATAGACTATTTCACGCACAAACGTGAAGATCAATTAGACTGGCACAACGATTGGGAATCATCCTACGACGAAGGTTATTCAACCGATCTGATCGCTCAAGAAGCAGTAAACTGTATAAAACAATATGCCAACGAAGGACCTTTCTTTTTATATGTCGCTTTCAATGCTCCGCATACACCTTTGCAGGCGAAACCCGAAGATCTTGCTTTGTACACCGACGATGTGGAAAAACTGACACCCAAACAAAAAAAGATTGCCACTTACGCCGCGATGGTGACTTGTATGGACAGCGGAATAGGAGAAATACGAAATACGCTTCGGGAATTGGGAATTGAAGATAATACCCTGTTGCTATTTTTCAGTGACAACGGAGCCGAACCCAATGGAGGAGGCAGTAACCAACCGTTGAAAGGTGCAAAATTTCAAGAATGGGATGGCGGACTGCGAGTCCCTGCCATTGTGTCCTATCCTGCAAAATTCAAAGGAAACCGGGTTATCGACCAAGTTGTGGGATTTGTCGATATCATGCCGACGATTCAATCGCTCGTGAATATCACCGACAACGTACATCTGCCTTTCGATGGAATCGATATCACTCCAATTCTATCCGGTGAGACGAAAACAATCAACAGAGACCTCTACCTCGGTTGCGGAACTGTCGTGAATAACGATTATAAATTCATTCTGCAGGAAAAGAATGAGAAAATGGGTCTTAAAAATGATTTCTTGTCCTTCTACCCGGCCGACCCGTTTGAAGAAACGAATTTCGCCGAAGAGCATAAGGCGGAAGCTTTACGGCTAAAATCACTCGTGCAACAATATGACGCCACCGAACCGGCTGAGAAATTACCCCCATTCAACGAAGGACGAGCGGGTTTTGTCGCGCCGATGGAATGGAAAATAACCCCAAAACAGGAAATCAAAAAAGCGATCGAAGCACACAAACATGCAGTATACATCAAAGACGGGTGGATTCGGGATCCTTACATCTACCTGGCTCCGGATGGTTATTATTATCTGACCGGAACAACCCCATTGCCCAACGACCCGCGCGAAAAAGCGGATCCATACAATCTCGGACTCACGCCTCAAGCGGAAAAATTGGGATTGCGTCCAAGCATCGTTGGCTATAAACTGCGTGTTTGGCGTAGCAGTGACCTGGCAGAATGGGAATACTTGGGAGAAGCCTTTTCCTTGGAACAAGGTTTCTGGGCGAAACAATTTCCCGAAGCTTTTCGGGATGTGCCGAATGACAAATGGTTGTTGTGGGCGCCAGAAATCTTTTTTGTCGACGGTAAATGGGTATGTGTACTCATCTCCCCCAATCCGGTTCAGGGCGGATCCAACCTGATTGTCAAAAACGAACTGCTGGGAGATCAGTTCGAATTCCCGATGGAGGCGGATATACGGACAAAACACGACCCTTCCCTGTTTCAAGACGACGACGGAACCTGGTATTTGTCTTGGGGTAACACTTTCATCGCACCGCTACATCCCGGTTTCTCCGGATTGGCTGCCAAACCGGTACGAATTGATCCTTCCGACCGTGTAATCGGGCATGAAGGCGCTACCATTCGGAAAATCGGCAAGAAATACGTCCATTTCGGGACGGCATGGTCGACCGACAAATCCCGTAAAGGCTCATACAACCTCTACTATTGCACTTCCGATTCCGTCATGGGACCATACGGAGAACGCCGCTTTGTCGGACGTTTCCTTGGACATGGCACTCCCTTCTGCGACAAATCGGGTCAATGGTGGTGCACTGCGTTTTTCAATGCCAATGTTCCCCCGATAGACGACACGGACATCCGTAACCGCGATTTGAGCGAGAATGCACTGACCATCAACCAGCAAGGCACCACCATTGTGCCACTGGAAGTGAAAATACTGCCTGACGGCGATGTCTACATCCGCGCAATCGATGAACGCTACGCTTATCCCGGACCCGATGAAGTGCAGCATTCGATGCAGAGTAAAAAAAATGTAACCCGCACCCCATATTCGGCATTTTTTCCGAAAAATACTGAGCCGTCGCAAGATCTGACGATGCCGTAAACGAAATATTGTAAAAACACCTGCGATGTCCGGTATTTTATTTATCTTTGCGGACTGTAAATTGAATATTTTATGACGAACGCCATCGAAACCCGGAAACTCGTTTGGGCTTATCAGAAACAGAAGGTGCTGAACGGCATCGACTTGCAAGTCCCCAAAGGAGCTATCTACGGCTATCTGGGAAGAAACGGAGCAGGCAAGACTTCCACCATCAAGCTCCTGATGGGATTGCTCCCTGCAAAACGAAACAGTGTTTATTTTGAAGGGAAAGAGTTTGTGGCAAACCGCGAACAAATCCTGCAAAAGGTCGGCTCACTAATCGGTGACCCTGCATACTATAACCTTTCTGCAAAAGAAAATCTCCAAGTGCTCGACGACATCTATCATTGCGGCAAACGTCGGATCATGGAGATGCTCGAAATTACCGGCCTTGCGGATGACAAAGACAAGAAAGTGCCGAAGTTTTCTACCGGCATGAAACAGCGACTGGGCATTGCAATGGCCTTGCTGCACGATCCCGATGTCATCATCCTCGACGAACCGATGAACGGACTCGACCCCGAAGGCATCTACGAAATCCGTGAACTGCTGCTGAAACTGAAAGAGGTAGGCAAAACGATCTTTTTTTCCAGCCACATCCTCGATGAAATGGAAAAAATCTGCACGCATGTCGGTATCTTGGAACGCGGACAGTTGATCTATCAGGGAACATTGACGGCATTGCTGAAAGATGTGCCCAAGCAAGTCACCGTATTGTGCGAATCCCCTGAAACGGTATGCAGTTTATTTACCGGTCAACAATTTGACGCGTATGTAGAACAGTCGAATAAAGTATCGGTCAGACTGAATCAATCTCAATCTTTCGGCGATTTCATCCGTCTTTTGGCGAAAGCCGATACCACCGTATATAATATTGAGAGTAACAACTCATCGCTGGAAAATATTTATCTTAATCTGACATCAAACGTATGAAAAGTATGATCGACCTGCTCCAATCGGAGCATCTGAAAATAAGAAAAAACTGGGGAGTATGGCTTCTGTTCATCGTTCCCGTCGTGATCACGCTGATTATCGACATCAACATTGCGATGAGTCATTCGGGGATAACGAACTTTCAGGGTAATCCCTGGATGAGTAAGCTGGGGCAGCCGTTATTGCTGATGTACGTCTTGCTTTTCCCGATGATGATCGCACTTTGTGTTCACAGCCTTTTCGACCTCGAATACAGCCGGATGAATTTCAAGCGGCTGTATGTCCTTCCCGTCAGCAAACGCATGATCATTTGGGCGAAATTTATCGTTGTCGTGGAAATCCTCGGTCTTTCTACTTTGTTTGCCTATTGGTTGTTGATGCTTTCGGGCAACTTTTTTGCCTCCACTTTGCCTAAATATCATTTCGGCGATTTCGATATGAATCCGGTATTCACCGCCTTTTTCGTCAGGATGTTTATCATCTGTCTGTCTGTCGCGTTTTTGCAATATGCTTTGTCGTCGCTCTTTTGCAAATTCTCGGTGCCTGTCGGCATCGCCTGCGTCGGTACCGTCATCGCGCTGATCGCATCGCCCTGGAAATATATTTACATTTTTCCGTACAATCTGATAGCCAATTACATGAAAGACTTCACGTCGGAAAGTGTCGCCATTTTGACTCCTTCCGTCATTGTTGCGTTGCTGTATCTCGTGGTGTTTGGCGCAGCGACTTATCTCTTTCTGAGCCGGATCAAAGTGTAAGGAGCGGCATCAACTGATTCCCGTAATCGGTTTATACTTCGGCACCAACGCTTTCATAACGATCCATCCGATCAGGTAGGCGACTGCGCAAAAAATAAAAATCACGAAGTAGCCCGACGGTTCGCCTTCAAAACCGAGGAATCGTATGTTTGTCTTCCCCGCATGATCAAACAGCATACCTGCCGATTTTTGGATGAAGAACGATCCCAGTCCGCCCGCCATACCGCCGATGCCGGTGATGGTTGCGATGGCGGTTTTTGGGAACATGTCGCCCACAGTCGAGAAGATATTTGCCGACCAGGCCTGATGCGCTGCGGCCGCTATCCCGATGATCACCACCGGCAACCAGTATGAATATCCGCCCAGCGGCTGTGCAAAGAGCGCCAACAATGGGAAAAATGCGAATATCAGCATCGCCCGCATCCTTCCGGCGTATGGATTCATCTTTTTCTTGCTTATGAAATAGGATGGCAGCCAACCGCCATAGATTGAGATCATCACAATGGTATAGAGCACCGTGAGCGGCAACACCTGCGCCGTGCCCTCGATATTGAACACCGTTTGCAGGTATTTCGGCATCCAAAAAAGGTAGAACCACCAGACGCCATCGGTCATGAATTTGCCGAACGCAAACGCCCAGGTTTGCCTGAAACGGAAACATTGCATGAACGACAGTTTTGTGCTGTCCTCGGCGATCTCGACGCCATTGTCTGTCTGGTGATCTTGCTGAATATAAGCCAGTTCGAGAGCATTTACGCCCTTATTATTGTCGGGCTTCTTGTAAATAAACGTCCAGAAAGCCATCCAGACAAATCCCAGCAGGCCGATGATGATAAATGTCGCTTCCCATCCCCACATTTCGGCGATATACAGGATACATGCCGGAGCGATCATGGCGCCGATGGTTGCGCCCGAATTGAAGATGCTGGTTGAGAATGCGCGGTCTTTTTTCGGAAAATATTCGGCAGTCGCTTTGATGGCGGCAGGAAAGTTGCCGGCCTCGCCGAGCGCCAGCACAAACCGTGCGAAGATAAACAGGATGACGCTCACGCTGACGATCTGCGCCCCATTATCTAAATGTGAGATGATTTCTTTGGCTTCCGCAAAGTTTACCCACCATTCGCCGGCAAGAATGCCCGACGTGGCAATGCCGCAGAAAGCATGCAGGCAGGCGCCGACCGACCAGATGCCGATTGCCCAGAGAAAGCCCTTTTTCGTGTCCAGCCAATCGACAAATTTGCCTGCAAACAGCATACATACGGCGTAGAGTATCGAAAACCAGGCCGTAATATTGCCGTAATCGTCGTTTGTCCATCCAAATTCGGGACCTATAAACTTCGGCCAGGTTAGTGATAACACCTGGCGATCCAAATAATTTACCGTGGTGGCGAAAAACAGCATCGCACAGATCACCCACCTGTAATTCGTCATTTTTGAACTTGTCCTCATATCTTGCTAATTATTCATTCCTTCATTCCTTCATTCCTTCATTCCTAACTCTCCCTGCCGTTTCGAGCGCCGCCGCACACAATCGTGTGATCTCTTCCCATTTCCCCGCCTTGATTGTTTCGGCAGGAAATAAATTAGATCCCATCCCGACGCAAGTCACGCCGGCATCGAACCAGGCTTTCAGATTCGATTCTTCCGGTTTGACTCCGCCGGTAACCATCAGCATCGACCAGGGCATCGGCGCCCGCAGTGCTTTCACAAATGCCGGCCCCAACACTTCACCCGGAAATACTTTACAGAGGTCGCAACCTTTTTCCTGCGCGTAGCCGACTTCCGTGACGGTGCCACATCCGGGAATGTAAGGAACCAATCGTCGGTTTGCAATGGCAGCAATATCCGGATTGAATAACGGCCCCACGATAAAATTGGCATCCAATTGCAAATACAATGCTGCAGTGGGGGCATCGACAATTGAGCCGACTCCCAGCATCAACCCCGGACATGCGTCTGTAACCCGTTTGATGAGTTCTCCGAAAACTTCATGCGCAAATGCGCCTCGGTTCGTAAACTCGAATACCCGAATCCCGCCCGCATAACAGGCTTTCACTACCTGCACGGCGGTCTCTATACTATTATGGTAAAACACCGGCACGATGCCGCTGTCTTTCATTGCCGTCAGTACTTGCATTTTGTTATATTTTGCCATCTCTTGCTACGTTTTGCTATTAATCAAATTAATTCCTAACTCCTAACCCCTAATTCCTAATTACTTCGGTTGTTTCCCGATATACGCTAAAATCCCTCCATCCACATAGAGGATATGGCCGTTCACAAAATCCGAAGCTTGGGAAGCCAGGAAGACAGCAGGACCTTGCAGGTCGTCGGTGGTGCCCCAGCGTGCTGCCGGAGTTTTCGAAATAATAAAATCATTGAACGGATGTCCCGCCACGCGCAATGGAGCCGTCTGAGGCGTCGCAATATAGCCCGGACCGATGCCATTCACCTGGATGTTGTGTTCCGCCCATTCGCACGCCAGGTTGCGGGTCAGCATTTTCAATCCGCCCTTCGCCGCAGCGTAGGCCGACACAGTCTCACGACCCAATTCACTCATCATCGAACAGATATTGATGATTTTTCCGCCACCTTTCTTAATCATGCCCGGCGCCACCGCTTTTGAAACGATGAACGGCCCGTTGAGGTCGATGTCGATCACTTGACGAAAATCTTTCGCCGACATCTCCAATGCAGGAATACGTTTGATGATCCCGGCATTGTTCACCAAAATATCGATCACCCCGACTTCCGACGTGATCTGCGCAATCGTTTTTTCTACTTGTTCCTCATCGGTAACATCGAAAACATAACCATGAGCGGCAATCCCTGCCTCGCGGTAAGCGTCCAATCCTTTTTGAACCAGATCGGCATTGATGTCGTTGAATACGATGACTGCACCAGCCGCGTGAAACGCCTTGGCGATCGCCATTCCAATACCATACGATGCGCCCGTTACAAGCGCTACTTTCCCTTCTAATGAAAATTGTTTTTGCATAAATCTATTTATTAATCAATTCCTAACTCCTAACTCCTAACTCCTAACTCCTAACTCCTAACTCCTAACTCCTAACTCTCATCTCGCCACCCTGCCCGATCCGTCGCCTTTCATCAATTGTTCCACTTCGGCAAGCGTCACCAGGTTGAAATCGCCATAGACCGTATGCTTCAACGCAGAGGCAGCGACTGCAAAATCCAGGGCTCGCCGGTCGTCGTTTGGGTAAGTGATCAGACCGTAGAGCAATCCCCCCATGAAAGAATCGCCGCCACCTACCCGATCAACGATATGCGTGATATCGTAGCGTTTGGACTGGTACAGGATTCCATCCGAATACAGGCAACCGCCCCAGGTATTGTGGTTCGCATTGATCGAACCGCGAAGCGTGATGATCACTTTTTTTGCTTCCGGGAAGCGTTGTGTCAACTGCACACAGACCGATTCGAATCCTGCCGTGTCGATTGCGCCGCCGGTTTGTGAAGCATCGAATCCTTCGGGTTTGATTCCAAACACTTTCTCGGCATCTTCTTCGTTGCCCAGGATGACGTCGCAATAGCTCACCAGTTCCGGCATCACTTCGGAAGCGGACTTCCCGTAATTCCACAAGTTTTTGCGATAATTCAGATCGCACGAAACAGGGACATTCATTGCGCGGGCAATCCGTATTGCTTCCAGACAGGCATCCGCCGCACTTTGCGACAAAGCCGGAGTGATTCCCGTCCAATGAAACCGTTGTGCATCCTGAAAGACGGTTTTCCAGTCAATCATGCCGGGTTGGATATCTGCAATGGCAGAATGTGCGCGGTCATACACCACTTTGGAAGCACGGGCTACCGCTCCGGTCTCCAAAAAATAGATTCCCATCCGTTCGCCTCCTCGCACGATATGATCCGTACCCACACGGTATTTTCGCAATTCCGAGAGACACCATTCGGCAATATCATTCTTCGGCAGGCGCGTCACGAAATCCGTGGGGATGCCGTAATTCGACAACGACACCGCCACATTCGCTTCTCCGCCGCCGAACGTAGCGCTCAATTCCGTCGATTGAATAAACCGCTGGTACGATGGTGTCGCCAAGCGAAGCATGATTTCCCCAAAAGTAACTACTTTCTTCATATAATTATTCATTGTTATTAAGAAAAAAACGACCGAGTAAAGCAAAATTATTTAAACCCAAAATACTTTTTCGCATTATAATATGCTACCCCTTCCGTCAATGTTCCCAAGAAGGGCAATTCCGATTCGGGCAGCAAACCGCGTTCCACATCATTGCCGAGCAAATTACAGAGGATTCGGCGGAAATATTCGTGCCGCGGATACGACAGGAAGCTGCGCGAGTCGGTCAACATTCCGACGAAGCGGCTCAGCAATCCCATCATCGACAAGGCATTGAGTTGCGATTCGATTCCGAATTGTTGATCGAGGAACCACCAGCCCGAACCGAACTGGATTTTGCCTGCGACCGAACCGTCTTGAAAATTCCCGATCATGGTGGCTATCAGCGCGTTATCTGCCGGATTGAGGTTGTAAATGATGGTTTTAGCCAATTTTCCTTCCGCATCCAGCCGATCGAGGAAAGCCGCCAAAGTTTTCGCTGAAGCGCAATCGCCGATGGAATCGAAGCCCGTATCCGCTCCGGCCTGTGCAAACATCCGTGAATTGGTGTTCCGTATGACGCCATAGTGAAACTGTTGCGTCCAGCCCTTTTCCCAATCCATTTTCGCCCCTTCCGTCAGCAAGGCCGACTTGTACTTCCGTACCGCTTCGTTCGACAGCGGATGGCCATCGTATGCTTTTTGGAATATCTTTTCGATCTCGTTGTCGGTATAGGTTTCCGCATAAAACGTCTCCAGACCGTGATCCGAAAGCCGACAACCCGCCGAAGCAAAGAAATCATGCCGCACACGCAATGCCTGCAACAAGTCGGGAAAGCGACGAATCGTTACGCCCGACACTTCCGACAGTCGATCGAGGTAGGCACGAAAACCGGTGCCGGCGTCAATTGCCACGGCGCGATCCGGTCGCCAGGTAGGCAGCACCTTGACCGGGAAGCCTTCGTTTTGCAACGCGAGGTGATGTTCGAGCGAATCCACCGGATCGTCGGTAGTACATACCACCTCCACACGGTATTTCTTCAGCAGGCCGCGTGCGGAAAATTCTCTTGTACGCAGTTTGGCCGTACATTCCTCATAGATCTCCCTAGCCGTCTCCGGTTTCAAGATTTTCCGGATGCCGAAAGCGGTTTTCAATTCCAGGTGCGTCCAGTGGTACAGCGGATTGCGCATCGTATACGGCACTGTTTCCGCCCATTTCTCAAACTTTTCCCAATCGGAGGCATCTTTGCCTGTGCAGTAGCGTTCCGGGATCCCGTTGGCACGCATCGCCCGCCATTTGTAGTGGTCGCCTTCGAGCCAGAGTTGGCCGAGGTTGTCAAACTGCCGGTCGTTGGCGATGTGTTCCGGATTGAGGTGACAATGGTAGTCGATAATCGGCAATTTGGCAGCATGATCGTGATACAGGCGGCATGCCGTCTGCGTCTGCAACCCGAAATCGTCATCCATAAATCCTTTCATCGCAATTCCTAATTATCTCAATTCGTCCGCAGGGAAGGTATCCATATCGTCGTAAGCCAAATTTTCTCCACACATCGCCCAGATGAAGGTATAATTGCTTGTTCCGGCAGCACAGTGGATCGACCAGGAAGGCGAGATCACCGCCTGTTCGTTCGTCAGAAACAGGTGTCGCGTCTCTTGCGGTGTACCCATGAAATGACAGACCGCCTGTCCCGGTGGCACTTTGAAATAGAAATACGCTTCCATCCGGCGTGAATGGGTATGCGGCGGCATGGTGTTCCACACACTGCCGGGCTGGAGTTCCGTCAACCCCATCTGCAACTGGCAGCAAGGAGTGATTTCGTTCAATATCAGCTGATTCAACAAGCGCTTATTGGAAGTTTCCAACGACCCCAAGTCGCGGGTACGCCGCATCGCTGCCGTGATCTGCACCGTTGGGTGGGCGCAATGCGCAGGAGCGGACGCAAAATAGAACTTGGCCGGGCTGTCGCTCGAATCACTCTTGAAGATGACTTCTTTCGCACCGCGACCCACATACACCGCATCTTTGTAGGCCATCGGGTACGACACGCCATCGACCGTCACTTCGCCGACGCCATCAATACAGACGATGCCGACTTCGCGCCGTTCGCAAAAATAGTCCGACCGGATCAGGTCGACCGTCTCCAACTTCAATGCTTCATTCACCGGCAACGCACCGCCGATGATCAATCGGTCGTTGTGTGTATAGGTCATCAACACTTCGTCAGGAAAAAATATGCTATTTACCAGAAATGCTTTACGCAACGCTTCCGTATCGTATCGCATCACATCGTCCGGGTGTGCTCCCCAGCGTTCTTCTATCCTCGTTTTCATATTCATTTTAAATTTATTTGGCACAAAGATATATTTTTTTATCTAAATTTGTTTGGTTTGTACAATTTTTTATCTACCTTTACCACGTTTTTAAGAATTGTATTTTATTAATAACTAATTACATTACATTACATTACATGCGCCCTAAATTTAATTTGCTGATACTCTCCTGCGTACTTGTAGGAAATATTATAAACACCGATGTCTTTGCCGGAAACGGCACAGTGAATGACCCGTATACTGTCGGAACAGGAGGCGATTACGCCGACCCAAGCATCCTGACATCCCAAGGCGGGTATTACAAACAGATCAGTGACATCACGCTCACCAGTTGGCCGAGTTTGGGCATCACCCCAGCGACGGTTACTTTCTCTTACGACGGTGACGACTGGAAAATCACTTTGCCGGCCAATACTTCATTATTCAATACAATCCTTGCCGGCGTCAATCGCAACGAGATAAAAAACATCCTTTTGGCAGGCTCCGGAACCATTGTCCAAGGCGGATTGTTGGTATCTACCTCCGTCAATTATACCGATTTCACGAATTGCCGAGTCGATGCGCTATCTACCACGATTATAGTTCAAGGTAATTCGGACGGCCGTGCAGGCGGTCTGATTGCCTACGCTATCAATTGCAGTCTGACCAGATGCAGCGCCCATTCTAATATCAATACACCTTTAGGTACCAGCAGCTGCTCCGGTGGATTGGTCGGCTATGCCGTCGCAACATCTTTCAACCAATGTTATGCGACAGGCAATGTAGTTGCAAATGGGTCAACCCCTTCTTATGCCGGTGGACTGGTTGGCAATCTGTTCATCTCTTCCTCTTCAATCACTGACTGTTATGCTTTGGGAGATGTCACTTGCATTACGATGGGCGGCTATGCCGGAGGACTGGTAGGTTATAGTAATAGCTCGTGCACGGTCACGACCAGCTATGCGGCGGGAATAGTCACTGCCTCCACTTTTACCGGCAGCAGGGCAGGAGGTATCGTTGGACAAAATGACAACGCTACGTTGACTAATTCCTATTATGCTTTAAGCGGAACATGGGTGAGCGGCTTTACAAGAAATGCGATTTCGAACAATGTCAACGGCGGCACATCTACCGGTTGCGGAAGCGGCGCCGGAACTTCGCTGGCCAATTATACTGCTTTCGGTAGCAACTGGGACGACGCAGGCATTGCCAGCATATATCCGTTCCTGACCTCGATGATGGTTGATCCGAGCGTTAAGCACCAATTTACGGAGAATGCCTGTAGCCGCACCAACTACACCATCCCTCAAATGCAGAATGTCTTCGGTCAGTTGACGTACCGTTACCGTTTATCAGTATCGGCTTCTTATTATTATCGGTTAGAGCAGTTTGGAAACAAAAACTTTTTCAACGACATCGAAGGACGCGACGGCGTAGCGGTTGCTACGCAATACCTTCCCTTGGCTAATTACTCGACGAATTCCTCGCCGTATACTGTGGTTCCCAATACGGATGCCGGCACTACTTCGACTCTCCGCATCTGGATTTTTCCGCGTTACACGCCGACGTCGGATTATATATTTAATTCCTCATCCTATCATGTCGACATTCCCATCCGTCCGTTGCCTACAGCCACGTGGAGGGGCTATATCGATCCTTACGGACAGCAGGATTATTTTACTTCCACCCCATTGCGTGCGAATACGGTCTGCTATGACTACCGCGACACGACCATGACAAACGGCATATATAATGGTATCGTTGCTGCCGATGTGGATACGGCTTATGTCCGCATCGACTTCACCGGTACCCCGCCGTTTGAATTTACCTACGAGAAGGAAAATTCGCTCAACGGATCGCATGCGACGGCATTGGGCGACGGCACTTTCGCACGCCTGGTCAGCCATACCACTGCGGGCGACGGGCAGATACGCTTCAACTCCTACTTGCCGGCAACGGGCACCTATTACGGCACCTTTTCCGTATTGCCCAACCATGTTTCGACCACCTCTCCGCTGGGAGGCGATCAACCACGCTACACCGGTTACAACCTGATGTTCAACAACCTGGCAACTGCCGCCGGTACTGCTACGGACAAAACGAATTACTACATCGAAGACCAGTATTGCTTGAGCAACCCCTATTTCGCGTATTATCACGAAGTGTTCGGCCCGTACAACGATGCAGGCGGAACGCCGGCTTTCGATACGGTCATCGTCAATCCGCTGCCGATCATGGAATTTCCGTATCCGCAATACCAGCAAACGCTCGGCGCCGCAGGCATCAACCACATGGATACCGTCATCTGTGAAGGCGATACGGTATGGAAGAAAGTTTTCTACAGCCCCATCATCGATGAGGCGTTCGTCGACTCGATGCACTTTCACTGGACATGGACGTCCAACAGCGCTTCGCCGGTGTTTACCTATACAAGCAAAGCAGGTAATTATCCGCTGAGTCCCAGCGATGCCATCCTGCCGTTTAATGCCACCGATCCGCTTACCGGCAACGATTATATGCCTGCTTATGTTGGCGGCATCACCCAGATAGAAACGGACACCCTGTTTTCTTATCCGGCTTTTGTCGATGGCCAACGGACGATTGCCAAAAATTTGGTCATCGACCGCACCGATGCTGCTGTGTTTGCCAACGCATTCCCGGCGGGCTTCACTCCGGCCACCGATGCAGGGGTCACGACTTTCAACGACACCCCGCTGCGCTTCCATGCTGCCGAACTCGCAGACACTTTCGATACTTTCCATTCACGCTATGCCGTGATCGGTAATATGAATACCGCCAACAGTTGGAGTCGCCTCGACAGTGTGCCGGACTTCAAAGTGCCGACAGAATGGCGCGGCTCTGTCACCCGGTCTTACATCCGTGTCACCCCGCTGTTTGAAAACTACAAAGGAGGCGTCTGTTTCGCTAAACAGACGGACTTCGGATATAAAGATTACCAGACGCCCTACACGCGTTATCGTGGGGTGACGGATTACGGCATCACCGTCAATCCGCGCCCGTTCCCGATGATCGAAAACCAGTTCCAGGAAGTGCGAAACGGCGCTTATTCCCGCAATATCGGACTCGACAACCAGATTGTCGATTACGATCCGGCCACCAAGTCGCCGATCGTCCAAGGCGCGTTGTCCATGACCAACTACCAGCCGGCGATCGATACCTCCTGGTACGCATGGACGGATATGCACCCCGAATACGGTATGATTACGGTGTACGACAGCGTATCGTTGGCGGCAATCCCCCCGTCGGATCCTTCGTATCCTGCCGGCGGCAGCCTTCACTCGGCGTTCCCGCGCACTCGGGATTATATCCCCGGATACGAGACCTACAACGGCACTACCAAAGCGCTCTACGATACCATCAAGATACGTCCGTACTACATCAACCGCATCGTTTGTCATGGTTACGACACCGTCGCCGTTGTCAAGATGATGCCTAAAGAACCGCCGACAATCGTGCAACAGCCGGTAGGTGCAGATATTTGCTTAAAATCGAATTACGTGTTGCGCGTGGTGGCTTCGGGCGACAACCTCAACTACGAATGGTATAAGGGCGGCAATAAACTGATCGGTCGATACACCGATACGCTTCAGATCAACAATGCAAGTTTCGACGACTACGACAACTACTATGTGAAAGTGCGGGGCGTAAGCAACTCCGAATGTGTCAGCGACATTGTCACGATCTGGATAGTCAATCCGCTGCCGACTGTCCTCAAATTTGCCGACCCGGTTACAGCCATCTCCCCGAATAAATCCTATACGATGAAAGTGGATTATCCCGACATCGACATCCCGAAATACAGCTGGTCGTTCTCGAACAGTTCCGCTCATTTCGAGTCCAACGAGACGCTCGGAAACACGAATGTGCTGATTGCCGGCACGGATCCGCAGCCCGGAACCGTCACCGTCGAACTGACACATTTATGCGGGAATCGCACCATCACCCATAACATCACGGATATTGTCTACGGAGCCGGACTTGAAGACCTCGATACCCATTTCAAGGTCTATCCGAATCCTGTAAACGACATCCTCTACATCGAACCCGCTCAACGCAATGAAGCGACCGATGCGGTCATCGTGACGGATATCAACGGCAGAACACTGGTCAACGCCTTGCTGGCTCCGGTGAACTACCGACTATCCACCTCCGGCTGGAATCCCGGCGTATATTTCGTCCGTGTGAAATCGGCAGCCGGAACCTCAGTTCTCAAAATTCTGAAGAACTGACCTCCTTTCGATCTTTTATATTGACATAAATAGTTAATCAGAACGCCCTGGTCCGTGAGGTACTGGGGCGTTCGCTTTTTAACCTTGGTGCATCTAAACTTTCCAAGTCTTCGAGACTTGGAAAGTTTTTATTTATTTATTTATTTATTTTCCTCTGCGTCGAATCCAGATAAACAGGGCGAAGAAGAGCATGAGGGCGGGTAATGCTCCGATCCAGAAAATTTTCCACCAGTAGATGGAATTTAATGAGAGGAATACCTTGCGGTCGGGCGGTGAAGGGCGTGTGACGTTGACCGGCACTTCTTCGTCCGACAACCAATAGAAAGAGGCGTCCACCAGCGAATAATTCGCCGCTTCGAATCCTTTGCGACTGATGTTGATCTCGCCATTGCTGAGGCAATCGGCATCGCCGAGGATGATAATCTTCTGTTCTTTTCCATTGAGCGGGCGCGACAATGCCAGCATGGTGACGTAGGGTTGCACCGTTTCGCCTGCTTGCGGGTTGAGCCTGACGGTATCGTCCACAAAGTCGGTGGTCTCCAACTCGTTCCAAGTGCCGACGGAATCGCACGTCAGGAGCGGTGTGACGGTGAAGCCGCAATCGGCAGTATAAGACAAGCCGGTGACGGAAGGCATCGTCGCCACCCTTTTGCGGCGGTTCATTTCTTCCAGAATATAGGAAAATGCAGTGGCTTGTTCGGTAGGTTTCGACAGGATGAAATCGGGCTGGAAGTTTTCAGAAAGCTTCACCAGTCGTCCGGGCATTAACTGTACGCCAAACCGTTCGATGAGAGGATTCATCACTTCCTGACGGCGTGGTTCACCGGCAATCAGCAAGTTGCCGCCGCGTGCGATATAACGGTCCAGTCGTTCGTCTTCATCGGGTGTCAGCGGATTGCGCATGTCGGCAATCACCAGGATTTTCACCTTGTCGGGGATCTCATTTTCCAATGTCAGTTCCGTAAAATCGAACCCGTTGTTTATCAGCGAATAGCGAAACGGCTTATCCTGTGCAAAGCGGTTGTAGTCGCGGTCGCCTTCACGGATACAGTCGCGTTCGCCATGACCTTTGAGGAATCCCACCAACGGCAATTCCATCACCAGCCGTTTGAAAGCCGCCGAAATTTCCCTTTCGGCGGGAAACACCCAGGGATCATCAAACAGCCGGAGGAAAGTCCGCTGTCCGTTTTCCCGTTCCAGCGCGTAGGTAAAGCGGAATTTTTCGGGCGACAGGTCGATCTTGGCTTCCACTTCTTCCGGACGATGGAATTTGGTAGAATCCAGCCGGTAGATGGAAGTCAGTTTCATCATCCGTTCGCGGTCGGACAAGTCGGGATATTGTTTGTCCAACATCTCGGCATTATCCGGAGCATGGTGGTAATAGTAGTAATATCTCATTTTGATTTCCGGCTTGAAGCGGGTGTATTGCCTGAAACGGCGCCGTTCTTCATTCACCTGTGAAGGAAATCCCCGAAAAGCGCGATTCATATCATCCAGGATATTGACATAAGTAGTGATGGTCAATCCGCCATCCATCCGCGAAACGATGTCTTGGCTGTTGGGGGTCAGCGTATTCGCTTTGGTACGGGTGGCATCGTAAAAACTCATCAGTTTGGGACGTGAACTGAGGTAGCCCAGCAACAATGTTGCGGCAACGACAGCGAAATACTTCATGAAAGTCGCATTGAACCGCGACTTCTGCCGTGCAGCCTTCAGGCGGATGATGCTCAACGCCAGAAACAGCAACGTCACAATGACAAAATACAGCACATCTTCGCTGCAAATCAATCCGGAGACGAAAGTAGCGGCGCGCCCGTTGATGGAAAGCCAGTAAGTCAGGTCACGCACAAATTCGATGTCCTGCCACATTCCTCCGATCATATTCAATACCGCCAAGACGGTAAACGTGCCGATGGCCGCCACCACCTGGTAGGTGGTGATGCTCGACATGAACAGTCCGATGGCTGCGTAGGCACAGATCAGCAAGTATAATCCCAGCAGTCCGGAAAGGATGAGCGTAACGTCTGCCTGATCGATTTTGACGACCGCAAAAAGGGAAAATGCTGTCAGAATGCCAATCATCACCAATCCATAAATCAGCATCGACAGGTATTTCCCCAGAATGATCTGGGCATTGGTCAACGGTGAAGAATAAAGCAATTTGATAGATCCGCTGTTGTATTCACGACTGATCAGGTTCATGGTAAGCAATGGAATGTACAGGTACAAATATTGCAAAACCTGGGAAAACAGTCCTCCATATCCGCCGAACACATGCAGTGAGCAATTGTAGGGGCGATAGCCAAGCGACTGGGTTTCAAGCAATTCTCCGATCCTGGAAGTAAAGACGATTCCCGACTGCACAGTGAAAATAATCAAAATCAGCCACGCAATGGGGGAATAAAACAGCGTCTGCAATTCAGTGCAGGCAAGATTGTATATCGGTCGTGTTTTTTTCATATCAACAAGTTCACACAGCTGCTTTTTTAGAAAGCGCGGCGAAGATATGATCGAGGGAACTCTTTTCCAGGGTGATGTCCGTAAGCCGCCAGCCGTTGGAGACGCTGGTTTCTACGAATCGTTCGGCGATGTTGTCTCCTTCATTGAACCGTATCCGGTATCGGATGCCGCCCAATTCTTCCACGTCGACCACGCCGGGGGCTTTCCGCAGCTCGTCGGCGGAGGGCGCTGCCGCCAATGCTACCAGCAGCGAATTGGGGACGATGTAGTTGTCGAACTCGTCTACCGATCCCGAAAATACCAGGTTTCCTTCTTCGATCATATAGATATAGTCGCAAGTGGCTTGCACTTCCGACAGGATATGCGTGGAGAGCATCACCGCCCGTTCTTCGGCGATTTCTTTGATGAGGTGACGGATTTCGAGAATCTGGTTTGGATCCAGGCCATTGGTAGGTTCATCGAGCACCACGAAGTCCGGCTCATGGATAATGGCCTGAGCGATGCCCAACCTTTGTTGGTAACCGCCCGACAGGTTTCGGATCAGGCGTTCGCGAAAATGACTGATTCCACAGCGTTCCATCACACTCTCAACCGCTTTGGCGATGGATTTAGGCGGCATCAGTCGCACATTGGCGCAATGCACCAGGTATTCTTCGGTGGTCAGGTCTGCATGCAATGGCGGTCGTTGCGGCAGGAATCCGATGTGTTGTTTTGCTTCCACAGGATTTTGTCGCATGTCGATGCCTTTCACATAAACGCTTCCCGCAGTGGGCTTCAGCACACCGCACATAATGTTCATTGTTGTAGACTTGCCGGCGCCGTTAGAGCCAAGCAGACCGAAGATGCCGCGAGCGGGTATCTCGAAGCTGATGTCGCGGATTGCCCATTGCACACTATAACGGTGCGAAAGGTGATCCACCTTTACCATAGGATCTGTCATAGATAAAAATAAAAAAGTTTGTAGCTAATTATAAAATTGACGCAAAGATAATCATATTATTGAATAAATCAAAAAGGGGTCGCCTGTTTGACGACCCCATAATATGTTAATAATCGCTCCAGATTTGTTCGCTGTAGGAGAAGCTACTCTTATACTTCCAAGCGACATTCTTCACTGTCCCCAAGCCGGAGAAATGATAGATCAGTCCTTCCGCGCTCGGATCGGGTGCGCTCAATACCGCTGCCGAAGTAGCATCGTAGAGGTAAAAATCTCCGGTACTCAACACCACTGCAATATTGGGAGCGTTGATGTCCTTCAATGCTTGCCTCAACTGGGTGATTTTGACGCCATTGCCGAAATCTTTGTAAAGTTTGACCGCCCTGGTGTTCAGATCGTAGAAATAGAGTTTACTCCCCTCTGCAAAGTAGACATATGGATTGTTATCCAGACGCCAAAACAGCGTATTGTCGGTAATATAGGCGCTTCCTTCAAATTCGCGTTGTTGTATACCGGTAACAGTGATCGTATGCTGGTAATCGAAACTGATCGAAAATTCGTAATAATAGTATTTTCCATCATTCTGATCTTTTAAGAAAAGACTGTAAACAGGAGAATATTTACTACCCGACCAGTTGAAAGAAAGGAATTTGAAGTTATCGAAATGAGCGATATTGGCTATGGGTGGCGTCGAGCTGCTGACGATTGTGAGCGCCTGTCCTTCATTCCATCCTACGGAACTCCAAGAGGAATTAAAGAAACACAGCCGGTTGTTCAGTTCGTCAAACAGTACCAGATAATCGTAGAACGCGACGGACGATTCCAGATACCTGAATTTGGCGCCTCCGGACACATAGATCGGTGTCTGCATGATGGGATCGTGAAGCCAATCGGTGGGTGGAAAAGCATTGAGTAGCCCCAGGTAGAGATTGCCGTCGGCGGCCAGCGCCCAATTGGCGGCGCCACCGCGATAGAAATATTGCGGTTGAAATCCGGACGGATACCCGCCTCCCATAAAGACATTCCGGAGTGTAGAAGTTTTTTCTAATGAATTACCATCGAGTATCCAACAGCCGTCGTCGTCGATCAGCATGATTTCACTCGCTTCCGAGCCCACGATATAGGACGTGACCAACCGTGCACTGGCGGGCAACGGGTCGTTTCCGGCAGGATAGATGTCGACATAGCTTCGGTATTCGTATTCTTTCGGACGGACGCTCTTGGTGGTGATACGTCCGAGGAACGACAATATCGGTTTGCCGTCCTTTTCGCTCAAGAATAGGAATCCTTCCGAATAGAGTGAAGTGACACTCACTGTTGTCGTGAGACGTGTCTCCACGCCCGTCGCCTTTTCCGTCACCAGCAGGACGGCGGTAAACGATCCGACCTTGTCGGATTTCCATTTCAGGTCTCTCTCATTGGAAATGACATCCGAAGTGGTCGCATTCACCAGTTGCCACTCGAAACTGAAAGCAGCGGAAGTGGTATCCCGTTCCGGATAACGCCAGGTGATTTTGGGAACGATGATCACTGTATCGCCCACCGGGACTGTCGTCTTGGTCAGCGCAGCAACGGTAGTGATGATGATCTGGTTATTGTCGACCAGATTGTAGTTGCCCAAGTCTTTATAACATGCGGTCAGCAGACCGATAAAAAAGCAAAAAACACTGATTTTGAATATTGTTCTCATAGCTGTTTCCTATTTTATTAACCTGCATAGAAACCTTGACCTACGGACATTTCGGTGCCGTCATCTTCGTAGATCGTCTCGCCTGCATCTTTCTTCTGTTTGAGGTAGTTTTTGAATATAATAACCAGTTCTTTCAAGGCGGCCGTATCGTTCACATCCACGTCGGCAACGCCTGTGACTTCGATGAATGTCCGGTATTTCTTATCCGAATACGTCCCCAGATAGTAATATTCAAAATTCCAATCTTGCCACCAGTCGGGTTGTGAAATCACGTTGGAGATATAGATGATGGCAGCGGATTTTTCCGTCTTCCCCACCTTAAAATCCGAAGTTTCTTCGATTTGTAAGGTGAGTCGTACAGCTTGCCGACCAATCTGCTCCGTTTTGATGGCGGTGAGGTAGCAAGTATCTTTCGTTTGTCCCGCTTTCAGGACAAAGCGGTCCGGCAACCGGTAGTTGGCTGTCGAGGCAGTGGAATAATCCGCAAATACGGACACTTTGTATTCGCGGTCACGATCGGATAACATTCCTATCAGTTCCACTGCGATCGGGAATTGTTGTTCCGTTTGGTTCGGATAAGCCAGAAAAGAGCAGGTGGAAGAATCGGTGACTGCTTTACTGAACTGGATATAGTCAACATCGTGATAGACCATAATTTCTTCTTCCTGACAAGCAATCATTGCTCCCAACAGGCCGACAAACAACAAGTAAATATAAATTTTGTTCATATCCTTATGATTTTAATTGAATTGATAAGCGGTTTCTCCGTCAGGGATGGGGAGCACCCAATCTTCCGGTTCCATCGATCTGATGGAAGCGCCGTTGATGATACCGCGGTTTAGCCGTTTAAAGAGAAAGAAAGTCTGTCCTTCGGTCAGGGTTTCGCGGACGATGTCGTTCACGAGTTTTTCTTTCAAATCCTGTGCGTTGAGTCCGGTGATGGAGGCTTTTGCGCCGCGAGCTGTCCGCAGCGCGGTAAACAGGGTGGCGGCTTCCGTCAGTTGACCTTTTTCTATCAGGTATTCGATCATGATGTGATACATTTCCGAGAAACGGCACATCGGGATCATGTGACCCTGGTATTCGGCAGTCTGTGCAGCCGTGGTTTCCGAGGTGTTGGGATTGCGTTCCCAAGTGATGTAATGCGCATTTTTTGTTTGTGTGTTGGGCAAGTCATACCGAGCAAAAAACCCGACATAGCGATAGTCGTCCAAATCACCTGCAAAAAGTGTAGGCAGCTCATTCATGGTGAAATTGCTGTTGTTGGTGCCCAAGGCGGCCTCCCAGTTGTTGTAATTCTGCGAATTGCTCAGTGCGAAATACAATTCCGCAGGCCGTTTGGGATAAAGGCTGTTGTTGCTCGACGTCGAACTGCCCTGCTGGGCCGCAGTCGTCCAGGTAAACCAGGCGGTAGGCGATTGTGTGAATGAATAGGCATGCGCCGCCAACGGGTAGGCTTTATCCATGTCGCCCATGTAGGCATAGATACGTGCGAGCAATGCCGTGGCGGCAAAGTAATTCATACGGTGTGCACGGTAGCTGACAAACAGGCTGGGTGTGACGGTACTCAGTGTCGCGGAATGGTTCAAGCGGTTGTTGAGCGAAGTGTTCCAGCTTCGGCAAAAGACCGTATCTACCTCGCCCAGCAGTTCCCTTGATTTCTCCATATCCCTGACAATCTCCGTCAGGACGACATCCGAAGCTTTGTGTTCCGGCTGTAAGGTGGGGAAATCGGTGACATAAGGCATCGCCCCTTTCGATCCGGTGATTGGCGCCGGACAGAACAAGCGCAACAGGTCGAAATGTACCATAGCGCGCAGGCCGTACATCTCGCCCATGATCATCTGTTTTTCGATCGCCCCAAGCGAAAAGAAGGAGGTATCTTTGGCTTCCGTCTCCTGCAGGATGTTGTTGCAACCGGCAATCACATTGTAAGCTTTTTTCCAGATTTGTTCGATTATACTCACTATCTCACTTCTTTCGTAGTCGAATTGACAGATATAATAATAATAGGCGCTATTTGAATAGAAGTAATACATATTATAATTGTATCCCAAGGTGCTGGCAAATCCCCAAGTCAGGTTCTTTCCATAGAGATCGGTAGAAGAGAGGTCTTTGTAGACACCGTTTACCGCCATGTGGAATCCTGATTCGGTACTGAACATGTCTTCCTGCAACAGTTCGTTGTCGGAAGTAACGTCCACGAAATCGTTGCAAGCGCAACAGCACCCGACCAGCCATATAAGTAGAATAATTCCTCTGTTTTTCATAAATTTATTTTTAAGTTAGAAACTTGCATTGATACTAAACGTAAACGTCCGGGCGTAGGGATAGCTCAACCCCATCTCGCGTTTGATGGTCGAGAGGGTGGCGATATCTTTCATGTTGAATTGCAAGCGCAACATGCTGAGGTTGAATTTCTTCAGCCATTCCCGACTGACGTCGTAACTCAAAGAAATGGAGTTGAACTTGAGGTAGTTGTTTTTCTGTACAAAACGGGAAGTTGGCCGCGTGATGTACACCCTGTCCTGGATGGATTTCAACGGAGAGACATCGCCGGGTTTTTGCCACCTGTCGGTCAATACGCGGCGATCGGCATTGTAGTAAATGAGGTTGATATTCTCAACATTCGTTACAAGCGTCTCGTTGTAGAGATCGCCTCCAAATTCATACAAGAAGGAAGTGTAGAGCGAGAACTGTTTATAGCGGGCGTTCACGCCGAAAGCGCCCTGCGCCCAAGGCTCTGTGTCTCCGATTTTCTGTTGTTCCTCGGGAAGCCATTCGTCGGTGATGGTGCCGTCGCGTTTCACAAACACTTCTTTTCCGTCGGCGGGATTAATACCCAACGATTTCATCCCGTAGATAGTGGTCAGGGAATTGCCTTCTTCGTATTGCATATAGGGTTTTTCGTATGCCGTTTCTCCACGCAGCGATGCGAACTGTTGCAACGGCGAGTCGGAAGCCGAAGTGCCGTAGAATCCTTCAAAATAGGCCACGATCCGGTCGTTGTAGCGTTTCAGTGCGTCGGAGAGTTCCAATATTTCGTTATGGTTGTGCGCCAGGTTTCCAAACAGTGTGATGTCCCAGTCGCGCGAATGGAAAAAATTGGCTTTCATGTCGAGTTCATACCCGGCATTCAGGATGGTGCCCGCATTTTCGGTGTAGCTTGTAAAGCCGGAAGAATACGGCAATCCCATTTCTGTCACCTGGTTGGAAGTCTCCTTCCGGTAGACATCTACTTTCAGGTGATAGCGGTCGTTCAATGCTCCGATTTCAGCCTGGAGGTTATATCCTGTCTGTGTTTCCCATGTGAGGTTTTCATTGCCGAGGCCTTTCAGGCTGGCGCCGATGCCCGTAGGGTACCAATTGTCCAGGGAAATGACGAAAGTATTTCTCGCCTGGTAGGGTTGGAAGTTGATTCTGCCCGTTTGCCCGATATTGCCGGTGATGCGCAACATGCTGAGCCAGTTAATCGATTTGGCAAACTCATAGTTGTGGAGGTTCAGTCCGGTTCCGAATGACCAGAAAGAGCCCCATTTCTTTTTTGAGCCAAACTCTGAAGAACCGTCGAAACGCAGTGAGGCGTCGAGCAGGTAGATATTCCGGAAGCTGTAGTTTGCCGTCAGGAATCCTCCGAACAAGCGTGTCTTGTTGTCGGAGAAAGTAGCCTTATCAACAATCGTGGCGGCATAAGCCGGAGAATTGTGTTCCGCATCGGGGAAGCCGCGGTAGTGTTCCGACTTGTATTGATAGTCGTTGGAGACGGCATTGATACCTGCGGAAAGGTTGATATTGTGCAGGTCAATCACGCGGTTGTAAGCTGAAAACAAGTTGAAGTTCCAACTGTTGGCTTTGGTTTCCGTCAGCCACAATTCCCCGTTCTGAAACAGCGAAGTGGTATAGTAATCGCTGGAAGCCGGGTCTTTGAATTGTGAAGTCCAACTGTCGGTGAGGCTGATGGCAAATTGTCCTTTGACCTGCAAATGTTCTGTCGGATACCAATTTACGGAAATATTGTCGGCCAGTTCGTTGTTCCCGTTTCTGCTGAAACTTCCCAACGTGGCTTCATACAACGGATTTGCGAAGGTGGTCCAATAGGAAGCCAAAGTCAGCTGTTTGACATATTCCCCGTTGTCGTCCGTGATTCGTTCGTAGGGTTGTTTGCTGGTATAATCGCGGAAAGAGCCGTAGCGAGAATCTTGCGCTTTCAGGATGGCGTAATTCGCCTGATTGCGGATCTGCAGGTTTTTGTAACGGTAGTCCAGGTCGATGCCCATATTGTAGCGGTCGCGGAACGATTCTTTCATTACTCCGTTCTGTCCGTTGTAGCCGCCTTCGATACCGAATCGGATGGCGTCATTACCGCCTTCAATGCGGGCGCTGTGCTGGTGGTTAAACATGGTGCTCAACGGTTGCGACAGCCAGTAGGTGTCCACGCCGCGGAGGATGTTGTTATTTCTGTTGCGGTATTCCTGTTGGCGTTCGAGCAGTTCCTGCCAAGGTTCGGAGATGCCTACCCAGGGTTCGTAAAGCCCTGCGGCCACTTCCGCATCCAGTTTTTCCCGGGCGTTCATCAGGTTGTAGCTGGTTAAATCCGGCGCTGTGACGGCATAATTGCCGATATAGGTCACTTGCAACTGACCGACTTGCGGCGAAATGGTTTCAATGACAATCACGCCATTGGCGGCACGAGAACCGTAGCGGGCGGTTGCTGCCGCATCTTTCAGCATGGTGATGCCTTTTATGCGGTTGATATCGAGGTCGTAGATTTTCTGCACACTCACTTCAAAACCATCGAGGATGAATACCGGCAAATTGGGATTGGTAGACAAAGCATATTGCGACAGCGTACCGCTTTGCTGCGCTTCCAGCAGATCCAGCTCCTTGACGCCTGCGACACCGGAGCGTCCGCGCAGGTACAATTCAGGCAATGTGTTGGGGTCTGATCCCATTTCGGAGTTCTGCACTACCCGCAGTGAGGGGTCGAAAACCTGCAATACATCAAGTAGATTTTGGTTGCCCACTTTCAGCACTTCTTCTTTCGACACTTGCGTCACAGTCCCCGTAAAACTGGACTTGCGGATGTCGGCATACCCTGTGACTACGAGGTCTTTCAGACTTTGTTCTTCTTCCCTCAGCGTCAGGATCAGGTCTTTCTTTCCGGCCAAGACGTCCGCATCCTTGATGTTGGCGAGCCGCACTTCCTGGGAAGTCATGCCGACGAAGCTGAATGACAGGATCACATTTTTGTCATCGTCAGGCAACGCAAGGCTGTAACGACCGTTTTCGTCGGTCGCGGTACCGATGCGTGTGCCTTTAATCAGCACCGTCACACCCGGCAAAGGTGATCCGTCAGCGTCTTTGACAACCCCGACGATGGTCTTCCTGTCGGCTTGTTGTTGCGATGATTGAAGCAAAGATTTTCTATCCGAACCTTTTTCGTATATCACGATCTGTCGGTCGGCAATTTCATACTGTAGATCCGTGTCTTTAAACAATTGTTGCAATATTTCATGGATTTCTTTTCCAACGACTGAAATACTGACACGCTGAGACAGGTCTATCGCTTTGTCATTATAAAAAAACAGGTATTCGCTGTTTTGTTCAATCTTTCGAAAAACGTTCTCCAACGTTTCGTCCTGTACCGTAAAACTTAAAGTGGCTTTTGTGTTCTGACTGTAGGATGATTCGGCAAAAACCATCTGCACACTGCCGATCAATAACAAAAACAACGACTTCATAATTTTATACAATCTTGTATTATTCTTCATATTCTTCATTCATTGAGTTGTTTGTTTAATGTAACTACTATTTTATTATCAATTTCTTTGTATTGAATATTGGAGGCCAGCGCCGTCAACCGCATCACCTCGTGGATGTCTTCTTTGAGATCCAATTTTCCGCTTACGCGTATTCCTTCCAATTCCTGCGGATCGTACGCGATCTCGATGTTATAATGCTTTTGGATGCGTTTCAATACGGTCGACAATTCCTTGTGACTGAACTGTAAAAATCCATATTTCCAGCAAATAAAATCGTAGATCTCTACCTGTTGCATGGTCGATTTTTGCGTGGCTTTCGAGTAGTTATACAATTGACTTGGCTTCAGTTGCCTTGTCTCTTTCAACACATTGTTTTTGACGGATATCGCCCCTGATACCAACAATATCGACTGTTCACTCTCTTCCTTGTACGAGCATACATTAAATCCGGTGCCCAGCACTGTGACATCCATGATGCCGGTTTTTACGACGAAAGGTTTGTTTTCATTTTTCGCCACTTCGAGGTAGATTTCGCCCTCGACAAACAATTCGCGGTTGCTTCCCGTGAAGACCGAGGGGTAGATGATTTGGCTGCCCGAATTGATCCAGATTTTAGTGCCGTCGCTTAAAGTGATGTGCGACATCTTGCCGTAGGGCACGATCAGGTGGTTCATTTCGCCGCCGATGTCCGTGTCTTTCGTCATGGCAACATTGCCCGCATCCTGCACCAACGTATCTCCCGGAACTTTCAGTTTTCCTTCCCGGTCATAAACCAACTCCACCTGGTCGTTTTCAAAATTGAGTGCATTTTTTTCTCTGCGAATCAGCGAAACGGTATTGTGCTCATTGACATCCGCTTTTAATATTTGAGACTGATAATCGATCGACTGTGAATCATTGTGACGGTTCAAGATAAAATACATCGCCAGGAAAATGGCAACCGACGCTGCAACAGAGGAAGCGACATACAACACCCTGCGGCGAATTGTTTGCTTCCGAAGGATCGTATGCTGTTCGATTTTTTTCCATAACAACGATTTATCATTGAACGACAGATCGCGCTCCGAGGCTTTCATATTTCGGAGCAGTTCATTCAACTGCATGATACAACGTTTTTGCTGCGCATCGTTTTCCATCACTTGATTCCAATATAAATCCAACTGCCTTGTAGGCAGGACAATCCAATGCAGAAAATCTTCATTATCCAGCAGTCGGGTAATTATTTGTTTCTCTTCGTCTGACATGAGGTCGTTTTTTAGTAAGACGAAAGCAAACTTGATTTTATACTCACCTCAACCACTTTTTTTTTGCTTCATGGCTGAAAATTTAGGTCAACGGTTACATTATGAGCATTATATAATATTTTTTACAAACAAAAGGATAAAAGTAGACAAGCCCATTTCTTTTCTAATTTTCCGCAGGGAGCGTTGGATGAGATTTAATACCGACTGGTAATTGATTTGCAACAATTGTGCGATTACTTCATACGACATATCCATCTGATAATGGAGGTAGAGCGCTTCTTTCTGGCGATCGGTCAAATGATTGAGCACCCGCTCCAGTTTTTCTTTATTTTCCGCATCAATCCCGGAGTGATCTTCTTCGGGATTGAAGGAATAATGCACAAAAAACGGCAATTCATCCGGAGAAACATAAACCAGTCTTTCATTCGTCCGAAGGTAGTCGATCACCTTATTTTTCATTGATTTAAGCAAGAAAAACGTGACATTTTCCACTACAGGAAGTGCATTTCGGGACCGATAGAGTTTGATAAATAATTCCTGGATGCAATCCTTCACCACATGTTCGTCGTGTGTGAATTTCATTCCGTAATGGAATAAAATATCCGAATACAGATTAAACAAACAGGAATAGGCTTCATCCTCTCCGTTCAGGAATTGCTTCCAATAACAAAGCCCCGTTTTCTCTCTATCGTGATCGCTATGTTTCACCGCTTAATCTATCTGTTTTATGGCAAGAGTGCGGGACGCACGCCCCAGTTTTCGTTGGGTGCCGGACCCAATTCTATCTCCAGCAATCCGCCTTTCACATAATCGGCATGTTTTATCTGAAAATCCTGATGCGCCTCACCGTTGAATTTCACATGTTGGATGTAGCAGTTTTCTTCCGAGTTATGCAGCGTTTTGATTACGAACTGTTCTCCTTGATGGAATTTTGGACTCAATTTGATGGTTATTTCATCAAAAATCGGACTGGTAATGTCGTAGGCCGGTTCCAAAGCGTTTGTTCCCTGCACGTTAAACAGGCCGATCGCCATCAGTGCGCTGATTCCGCCCATTTGTCCCTGGTCCTCATCGTGTCCGCCATAGCCTTTGTCGGGGGTGATTGCCCCGTACGCGTATTTTTTCACCTGACGCACCCAGTACTGTGTCAACCAAGGTTTTCCGGCATAACTGAACACATGTGCATCGGAACAGCCGGGTTGGTTGGCATAGCTGATATAGCCGTTGCCGTAGCCATACACATAATCGCTGGGACGGGACAATTCAAAAATGGTGTTCAATTTATTGCACAAGCTGTCCTTCCCGCCCATCAAGGCGGCGAGTTGCGGAATCGCGTGCGACACCGACCAGGTGGCTTGCCAGGCATTGGCTTCCACCCAGCCGCGCGAAGAGAAGAGGTCTTCGTGCAGCCAGTTGCCTTCGGCGTCTTTGGGCAAAATCAGCTTGTGTATTGGGTGAAACAATTGTGTCCATCCCTGCGATCGTTTCAAGTAATATGCCGCCTCTTTCTTTTTACCCATCTTCAGAGCCATCTGCGCCAGCGACCAATCTTGGAAAGCCGCTTCAAGCGTGATGCCCGCATTGCCTGGGTAATAGCCTTTGTCGATATAAAACCGGACATTTTCGTCGGGACGCAACATCCCCAGCATGCCTCCCGGCTCATGATTAGCTTTCATTACACGGAACGCCTGATCGGCTGTTTTGCCTCTCAAATAACCTTTCATGTAAGTGCTGGTAATGAGGTTGGTAGCGGGACAGCTGGTCATGATATACGAATAGCCGCCGGCATTGGGTCCCCTGGGCAGCAATTTTCCATTCTCTGCATATTGGATAAAACACGAGGAGAGATCGTCGTTGATTTCCGGCCACGCCAACCCCCACAATACGTTTAGGTTCCATTGTGTCAGCCAGATACCGTCGGAATTATACATGTGAAATTTGACGCTGCCATCCGCATTACGGGGCAAAGTGCGGACTTTCAGCACCGCGTTTTTCGTTACCGCCCCTACCCTTTCACCTTGGGTATAGTCGGGGTAATCGCCGGAGACATCGTCGATCTTATGCCGTCCCATCAAAACATGCCACAGGTCGGTGTAAAACTTGATTTGCTGGGCATTGGTGCCCCCTTTCACGCGGATCCGACCCAGGTATTCGTCCCAAGCCTGTTGCGAGGCTTTGCGGACGGTATCAAAATCCCAATGATCACATTCTGCGATCATGTTGCGGCGGGCATTGTCGATGCTGGTCAACGAAACAGCAAATTTCACCTGTATTTCATCTCCCGCTTTTACATGATATACAGCCGAAACACCTGTAGTAGGCGCAGCAGCATAACTCTCGCCTTCGTTGAACGGAAACAGGTCGGGCTTGCCTTGCAACGACGTCACGTGCTCGAAAGTCGATTTTTCGTCCCAGCCGTTCAGTTGTTCAAAGGGTTTATTGAATTTCATTACAAAGAATATTCGTATATTATCCGGGCCGCCCCAGAAACGGCCGGTGGTATTGACCGACCCTTCCAGTTCCGTATCGCTGACTTTCTGCAATTGTGCATCGGTCATCGTGGAGGTGCATACATAGCCGCCCAAATTCAATAAAATATTGGATATTGCGTCTTGCGTGTAACGCAAACGATAGAAACTGACGCGCTCGGTAGCGGTTTGCTCCACCCAGATATGGTCATCATTCAAAAAGAGGCGGTGGTAGCCGGGTTGTACCAGTTCGCCGTCGTGCGAAAACGTCGATTTCCAGTGCTGCTCACCCAAAGATGGGTTGAGCGTCCTGCCGGCAGTGGGCATGAATGTGATGCCCGACAGCATCCAGCCGTGCACCTGCGGGAAACCCAGTACTTCGGTCGAATTGTAGTTATATCCGCCACCGTACTGGTTTTTATTGCGTGTCATCGGCGCCGCACCGATCATGCCGAAAGGTTGATTGCCGGTGATAAAAAAAATGTACCTGCCCCTGGCAGATTCGATGTAGGGATCTACTTTGGAAATCACATCCGGCACATCTTCGACGGAAGGAAACACCTCGATTTCCGACAGCCCCAGATTGTATCCGTGACCATCGGTCACTTCCCATTTCACCCATTTTATCTTCTTTGCCGGGAAGTTGATCGATTTGGCAAGCCCGTTATTTGGGATGGCGAAGACCGAGATTTTACTTCCATCGCTGAAATGTAATGTACCTCCTGCGGTGTGACTGTTGTGTGAGGCGCGGTCGTACAACAATATTCGGTCTACGGCATATTCCCGATCCCATTCCAGTTGAATCCAGGGGTAATCGATTTCGCCCCAGCTGGTGCTGCCGCTGACGGAAGCCCATTCACCACGGTCTTCAATACCGATCAATCCATCAATGATTTTTGTGGCGGCATACGTTTCCGATTTCTCTGAGGAGGCGGTCACTTTGGCGTGGATCGCAATGTTGTTTGGTCCGGCACTCAAGGAAAGCGTTAGCAACAAAAAAGCAATAATAAACACAGGCTTCATAAGCGTTTAGTTTAAAGAAAAATAATACATATTTTTTGTTTTCTAATAGAAAGAAAACAAAAAGCGGGTAAATGTAGTAATAATTTATTAAAATGAATGCAATGCTGCAATAATTTATTTTATCGAGCTAAAATGTGCAATCTGGTCGTAGCTCGACAATTCGTCCGCATCAGCGACTTTTCCCTAAAATTTAATACTGATGTGAAACTCAAAATGCGGAAGTAGAAGGATTCGAAAACTACCGAAAATTATTTGGCATCGTTTGAGAAGGAAGAACGGATTAATAATGCAGCGTTTCTTACGAATTGTGGAGAGTAATGGAAAAAATTTGCGATCACAAATGTTATAATGAAAAAAAATTGTATATTTGAACTTTGTTACGAATTATAATAGAAAAAATTTGATGACAAGCAATATAGATTTTAGTCAGGAAATTATCTTTTCTTCTTCTGACAGTGCTACTTCCAAGAAAATTGCAAAAGCAGAAGAGGAAGGAAAAATACGAAAAATCGCCCCGCGGATTTACACTTCAAATCTTCGGGACTCGGCTGAATATATCATCAAACGGCACTTTTTCAATATTCTTAAATGGCGGTTTCCTAATTCCGTTATCAGTCATCGCAGCGCATCGGAACTGCGACCAACAGATACAGGAAATTTCTTTGTTACGAGCAATTACACCAAGAAAATTGTAAATTTACCAGGTATTACGCTTAATGTTATGGCTGGAAAGCCCGCGTTGGATTCCGATGTGAATTTGGGCGGAATTTATGCTTCTTCCGAATGGCGGTGGGTGCTCGAAAATATGCAGGTTTCGCGCAAAAAAGGCGGCGAATCGAAAACGTTTCCGATTGAGCAGATTGAAGATAAGTTGGAAAAAATCATTATTCGCGAAGGCAAAGAAAGCATCAATAAATTCAGAGATAAAGCCCGCAAAATCGCTTTGCAGTTAGACTTTACGGAAGAATTTGAGAAATTGAACAAAATCATTTCAGCATTACTTAATACACATAATGCCAAAGTTTTAACTACCAAATCCGCAAAAGCACGAGCAACGGGAATGCCTTACGATGCCAAACGTGTAGAACTGTTTGAAATTCTGTATGATAAACTGAAAGATTATTATTTCCCGGAAAGAACTGACCGTAACACTTCGGAGGATTCGTTCCGCATGTTTTCATTTTTTGAGGCGTATTTTTCGAACTATATCGAGGGGACGAAATTTGTTATCGAAGACGCCAAAAAAATTGTGGATACGGGCATTGTTATTCCGAAACGCATCAAAGATTCGCACGATATTCTCGGCACATTCAACATTGTATCAAACAGTTACGAAATGAGCATTACGCCCGCGAGCGCCGAAGATTTGTCGGAAATATTGAAACGCCGTCACCTGACAATGATGTCTGCCCGCTCGGAAGAAGTCAATGCAGGACAGTTTAAGACGCAAAACAACCGAGCAGGCAATACCGAATTTGTTGATTATTCCCTTGTAGAAGGCACACTGAAACAGGGTTTTAAGTATTACGCCGCCCTGACCGACCCGATGGCGAAAGCCATTTTTATGATGTTTATGGTTGCCGAAGTGCATCCGTTCACAGACGGCAACGGGCGAATTTCGCGGATTATGGGCAATGCCGAACTTTTTCGCAGCGGACTGTCGCGAATCATCGTACCGACCGTATTCAGAGAAGATTACATTATGTCGCTCAAAAAATTTACCAACCGCCGCGAACCGGATGCTTTTATTCGCGTGATGGACAAACTCCAACATTTTTCCAACAATATTTTCGGCTCGAATTTTGACGAACTGAATGATTATTTTCGAGCGACAAACGCTTACAAAGAGCCTTCGGAAGGAATGTTGCGCATTATTGACCGCTCGTTGCCGGATGTGAGGTTGAAGGAAATATAACCGATACCCCGCCGTAAAACCTACACCATCCCCGCCCGCGAAACAGCAATCTTCGACACCATCGTTTCTGAACTCCTGCAACAAGTTTGTATCGCGTTTTGCGTAAATACGAACGCATCGGGGTTGTGGCTTACAAACTCGAAAACGCGACGCGGTAATTGGTTGCAACAATCCGGAAAGTGATGGAACTAACGGCGGAGTTTGAGAGAAAACATCTGAAAACGGATGAGAAGTGAAGATGCACTGCAATATTTCTATACGTCTGTACAAGCATTGGACAGTCACAGAAGATTTGTTCTTAATCCGACAAGTCACGACAGTTATGATGTGCCGAAATTTAACAGTGAAATAAGCGCTTGTTTAGAAACTCTAAAAGCACTCAGAAAAATAAAAAATGAACCATTCCTCAAACGAGGCGAACAAGTTGAGTTTGAATTAACCAGTGCAGACGGAAAAAACTATAAATTTGAAATAAAATTAGAAGATGATTTTCGTTTGTTACAAGAGTCGGGTGAAGGTAGTGTAATCTCAAAGGGGATGGTAAATTATTGGGTTTCAGAGAATGGAACGAAACGTGATTTGCAACACAAACAAGATTCATTGAAGAAAATGTATGAATGTTGTTATAATAAGTCCGACAAAACAAAAAATGCTGACTTTTGGGAGGAAATAATAATTTCTTCAACTGGAGAAAAATTAAAAACAGCAAAGATATTTTAATGGGTAAGAAAAATTGTAATAAAATTCGTAATATATTATATATCCGAATCTCAAAACATAGAATACAAAAGCAGTTGGCAAGATGATGGATTTGCGGCTTCGCTAATGCTCAGGGAGGTACACTTTATATCGGTAAAGACGACAACGGCGCAGTGGAGGCTGAAATCGACAAATTGGTATATAAATTGTATGGGTTAACCGAAGAAGAGATAAATGTTGTGGAAGGGCAAATGTAGAGGCGCGGCATGCCACGTCTTCGCGAATGCAACCGCAAACATCAACAGAGACGCGGCATGCCACGTCTCTACGGAAAAAACGGCAAAAAATGAACAAATGCGAAAAATTGCCAATATGCAAG
>JAISUK010000025.1 GCA_031272075.1 Dysgonamonadaceae bacterium | reverse complement strand
TTTTCCTATGCAAATGTAAAAATTATTTCTCCACAAACAATTTCTACCTTTATTTTATTTAATCCCCGACAACCAACACCCAAGTTTATTGTACAAAACCTTAGTTTTTGGGGACGTTTTAAAGTTAGGGGCTAAGGGGTAGAGGTAGGAGGTAGGAGCTAGGAGCTACTAACCACTAACCACTAACCACTAACCACTAGTACCTAGCCTTTGCGGCATCTTCGGCTGCGGCGTTTTTTTCGTACTGCATGGCTTTGATGCGGCTGCGTATACCATAATAATATGGATTGGGGGGATTGTTTGCCTCCTGGAGGCGGATGGCGCGGTTGATGTCGGAGAGGGCTTTGGCGGGACGATTCATCAGGATATAGAGTTCTGCGCGACCGGCATAGACGTCGGGGAGGTCGGGATAGTGGTCGGTGAGGTAGATGTAGAGTGTTTCGGCTTCGCTGAGACGGCCTTCGAGTTTGTAGAGCGAAGCCAAGCCGTTGCGGGCGGCGTAGCTCTGCGGGTTTTGCACGAGCAGTCGCTCGAAATCCTGTTGGGCGGCTTCGTAGTTTTTGATGCGGAGGTAGAGCAGGCCGCGGCGGTAGCGTGCATCTTCGTGGAGGCTGTCGATGAGCAGGACAGCGGTGTAGTCGGTGAGTGCGTTTTCGGGGCTGTCCATTTCGGTGAAGAGTTCGGCGCGATTGGTCAGCAACGTGACGCTGCGCGGGGCATGTCCGAGTGCGGCGGTATACGACACCAGCGCATCGTCGAGCTTCCCTTGTTGCCGTTGTACGGCGCCGAGGTTAGACAACAGCATCGGGTTGAGCGGATTGGCGGGGTCGTTGCGCAGCAGCGCTTTCAGCACGATCTCGGCGGAATCCGGCCGTTGTCGGTCGAGGCAGAGGTAGAACGAGTCGAGCTGCTGCTCGAAGGTCTGGGCGAGGGCAGGGATGCTAAAGAGCAATAAGATGAGCGTTGAAATGCGCATGATTATTGTATGATACTGTTTTTAATAAAACCTTATTCAGCTATTGTCAGCGGGTTGTCCGATATTCATTAAAAAGAGCCATCATTGCGGGCTTGACACGCAATGACGGCTGGACAATCGTAACTCCCAACTCTCACCTGTCACCTATTCCACCGGTTCGGGCGTAATGAGTTTATATCCTTTGCCGTGGATGTTGATGATTTCGATTTCGGGATCGTCTTTCAGCAATTTCCTGAGCTTGGTGATATACACATCCATGCTGCGGGCGTTGAAATAGTTGTCGTTTCCCCAGATGGTTTTGAGAGAATAGTTGCGTTCGAGGATTTCGTTGGCGTGCGAGCAGAGCAAGCGGAGCAATTCGCTTTCTTTCGTGGTCAGTTTGGAGACCTGTGCGCCGAGGGTGAGCGTCTGTTTCTGTGTGTCGAACTCGAAATTGCCGATCTTATAGAACGCCACTTCCTTCACCCGTTTGCCGTTGACGCGACGCAGGATTGCTTCGATGCGCAGCAACAGTTCTTCCATGCTGAACGGCTTGGTGAGGTAGTCGTCTGCGCCGATCTTGAAACCTTCGAGGATGTCTTCTTTCATCGTTTTGGCGGTGAGGAAAACGATGGGGATTTCGCCGTTGATGGAGCGGATTTCCTGGGCGAGCGTAAATCCGTCTTTTTTGGGCATCATCACATCCAGAATACAGATATCGTATTCGTCTTTCGAGAAAGCCTTGTGACCCAGATCGCCATCGGGGAACAAGTCGACTGCATACCCTTTTGCTTGCAGGTATTCACACAATAACATTCCTAAATTTTCATCATCTTCACACATGAAGATCTTTACCTTTTCTTCCATAATATTTGTTTTTTAAGTATAAGTATTTTTCTGTTCCAAATTCTTTAGGGCAATCCCTTTCGTTCTACCCGCTTACCGGCAGCGAGATGATAAATTTCGTGCCGACGTTCCATTCGCTCTCCACTTTGATGGTGCCGTTGACGTCGTCAATGATTTTCTTGACGTACGCCAATCCCAGCCCGAAGCCTTTCACGTCGTGCCGGTTGCCGGTGGGGACGCGGTAGAAGCGTTCGAAGATTTTCTTCAGGTGCTCTTTCTTGATTCCCGTGCCGTTGTCTTCGATGGTGATAAACAGTTTGTCGCCTTCGTTGTAGGTTTTTGCCAGCAGCACCAGCGGCACCTGTTCGCGGCGGTATTTCAGTGCATTCTCCATCAGGTTGAACAAGACATTGGTGAAATGCATCTCATCGACAAAGATCTCGGAATCCATCGCTTCGAGTTCCACATCGAGTGTGCCGCCGATTTTTTCTACGCGGAGCACAAAAGTATGTGCGATATTGGCCAGCAGGTCGTTGGCGTCGAGTTTCTTCATCTTGAGTGTTGTCTTATTGCGTTCAAACAACGACATCTGCAACACTTTTTCGATGAGGAAGCTCAGGCGGCGCGTCTCGTCGTTGATCACTTCCGAGATATGTGAAAACATCCGCGAAGATTTCGTCACTTCGCCGTCGCGCAACATCTGTGCAGCGAGCGAGATGGTCGACACCGGCGTCTTCAGTTCGTGCGTCATGTTGTTGACAAAATCATTTTTCATTTCCGCCAGACGCTTCTGACGCAATATGATCCAGATGGTAAGCACAAACACCAGCAGCAGGACGAGGGTGAACGCGATGGACGGGACGATGAAATTGATGGATCGCAGCAGGTAGCTTTTTTGCGTGGGGAACACCACCGCGAGCGTATAAAGTCGTTGGGGCGGGTCTCTGGGAAAAAGTATTTGTGTAAACGCCTTTTTCTCGTCGCCGGCATTGAAATCCATCGTTTTATAGACCGCTTTCTTGTCTTTGTCTAATACGGCGTAATCGTACGGCAAGATCAGGTTGTTGTTGGCCAGTTCGGAACGGATATACACATCCAGTTTTTTGAGGTCTACCCGTTCTTCGATGGGTTTCAGATCGGCCTTCAGCATGTTGCGTACCACCTCGTCCATCAGATCCCAGGTATAGGAATAGCGTTCCTGCAGTGCATCCTGGAAATTGCGGGAAGCGCTCGCCAGGTCGCTCTTGCCGTAACTGGGGGCGATTTCGGTCAACGAATTTTGCGTAATTTCGGAGGTGACGCCTAATTCGATGACGGAACTCCCGTCGGGTGTGGTTGTCTGCAACCGGCGATGCTCGCGCGAGAAGATTCGTTCCTGCAACGGCAGCGGCTTGTTCTTGGTAAGCAATTTTTTACGGGAAAGCAGCAACTGTTCGCCGAGGTATTTGTCCGCTTCATCGAGTTCGAGGTTGCGCGACACCTGGTACAGGCTGCGATTCACGGCTTCATTGAACTGTTGTTCCTGATTGCCGAGAATAATCCGTATGTACATTACCTGCAAATACAACAAGCCGACAAAGGCGAATCCAAGCACGCCGGTAAGTAACCAAATCATCGACTTTTTCATATCTTCCAAGAATTTTTCATCACTCTCAATCAATATTCAAACAAAGAACGGACTTTTTTGTTTAACAATCACTCAAAAAATGAAAAAAGTTTTAATGCAAAAAATAAATATCTTTAACAAACGCCTGAAACGCGGTTTTTATTGAGAAATTAAGTTAAATTTAACAGTTAGACTAACCGCTTAGTAACACGGGGATAGCGCTCGCAAGTCGATCCAAAGCCCTCATAGAAATGGGCGACGCCGGGGATGATGGATCCCTCGAAATCGAGGATTCGGGCGGAGGAGGCATGGCGTCGGATGAATGTATCCACCAGCAGCGCCATGCTTTGCGTCGCCTTCCCTTCGGGGGTAGAGACCGACACCATATAATATATACGGTCTTTCCAGAAGAGGAAAAAAGTGGCGGCGAGCAAACGCTGTTCGCTGTCGCGCACATGCCAGAGTTGCACTTGCGCATGATGTCGCGCCGCATCAATCAGCGCTTCGAGCATCGGCATCCGCTGCCAGACGGACTGATAGGCGGGATTGTCGCGCACCAGGTCGATGAAAGCGCCCTGTTCGGTGTGGTCGTGTACTTCCAGCCGGAAGGATTCGGCTTTGCGGACATGGCGGCGGCAGCGCTCGCGGTAAGCCTGTCGAAGCGCTTCGTACGGACGGTCGAGCGGCAGCACATAATTCTTCCCGAAGGCTTCCGCCCCATCGTCGAAGACATTGCCGACATTGAACCGCAGGTCGTAAATAAAACAAGGTATCCGTGTGGTAAATTCCTTCAGCAGGCGGCTATCGAGGGCGCTCGCCGAAAAAAGTCCCAACTGCTGGCAAAACGGCGGCTGCAGGGCATAACTGATTCCGAACCGTTTTTTCAGCGGAATCGGCATCACGAAGTCGTAGTCGCCCGCCACCAGCAGATGCCATCCGGGAGAGACGACATCGAGATACCACGACATGGCGTAGACTGTCCCGTGCGGGGATGCTGCCACGCAGCGGTCGTAGGCTGATTTGTCGATCTCGGCATGTTTGAGGCGGCGGATGTTCATAGCTGTAGTCCGTCGAGCAGACGGCAATAAAGTTCGATGGCTTCACGGATTTCCCGTCGTTCGATAAATTCGTCGGCGGTATGTGAGCGTGCCGAATCGCCTGGTCCCAGTTTCATGGTGGTGAACGGCATCAATGCCTGGTCGGAGAGTGTAGGCGAAGCTGTCGGCGTCATGCCGAGCAATTGTGCGCGTCGCACGGCAGGGTGGTCGGGCGGCGTGAACGAGGAATTGAGCCGCAGCGAGCGCGCTTTCACTTCGCATCCGCAGGATTGGGCGATGAGTTCCAACAGCGTTTGGTTGGTATACCGTTCGTTGGTACGCACATCGACAGTGAAACGGCACCGGTCGGGAACCACATTGTGTTGTGTGCCGGCTTCGATCATCGTCACCGCCATCGTCACACTGCCCAGCCACTCGCTGTGCAACGGAAATTGGTGGTTCCGGAACCATTCGATGACGGGCAGCGCGTTGTAGATGGCATTCTCGCCTTCGCCGCGGGCGGCATGTCCCGACTTGCCGTGCACGGTGCAATCCAATACCATCAGTCCTTTTTCGGCCACGACAGGCTGCATGGCTGTGGGTTCGCCCACCAGTCCGAAGGCGATGGGCGGCAGCAGGGGCAGTACCTGTTCTACGCCACCGGCGCCGGAGACTTCTTCTTCGCACGAGGCCAGGAAGATCAGGTTGCAGGGTTGCGGACGGTTACGCAATACGATAAACGCATGCAGCAGGGACACCAGGCTGGCGCCGGCATCGTTGGCGCCCAGTCCGCAGATGCGGTCGTCGATGTCGATCGGCAGGTAGGGGTCGTGTGTCCAGCCCGCCACCGGCTTCACCGTATCGATATGCGAATTGAGCAGGATCACCGGCTTCGATCCGTCGAAGTCCGGCGCAACCGCCCAACAATTATTCCCATGACGTCGGGGAGCGAGTCCCTGCGCCTCCATGTATTCCATGATGAGCGAAGCGGCAGCTTCCTCTTCGCGACTGTGTGAAGGGCATGCGATCAATGCCTTCAACAGGTCGATGCTGTTGTAATAGATACTGTCCATTTTTTAGTGGTTAGTGAGGCCGTCTCACTCATTTTTTCGTTTAAGTCTGATTTCCGAGCTGAAGGGATGCTTCAGGTTGCCGGTAGACGACAAAGTTGCTTCAGCGGCGCCGATTTTCAATTTTGCTTTCAGCTTCAGCGGGATGCGATTTTTATCGTCGCTGATCCATATTTCCATGGCGTTTTTTTCGCCGGAGAAGACTTCGTCGACAATATCCACCTCAAACTTCAATGTCTTGTATTTCAGGGTATCGTTTTTTTCTATCACCGCTTGTCCTTTGTAGCGCAGCCGGATTTTCACCTGATCTCTTCCCACGAAGGCCGTCAACGGCATCGGCGTCTCCATCTGGAGGTTGTCGAAATCGAGCGTACGCACGAAGAGAAAGATGTTCAGCATGTCGTAGCCGAGTCCGTCGATCACCTTGACCGTATCGAAGCGGAGTCGTTCGCCGGACATGCGCCGCATGCGCAACTGCGTGGTTTGAGCGTCGGGATACTTGAAATACAACTGCTCGAAGAATCGCGTGCCGCCTTCATTGACCGAGCGTTCGTGATACATCGGCAGCAATGACTTGGCGTCGGCGAAAGCCCGCAGTGTGTCCCTGATTTTAAACAACTTGTCGAAAAACGAAGTAGTCTTGAAATCGAGGTGCGACCTGACTGTCGGCTTGTTGTCGCGGAGCACGGTATCGTCCAGTTTGAAATAGGCATACCCGGCCTTGATCATTGCAATGCCGTAAGTGTAATGAATGTCGTAATTCAAAGTTTCCCCGTTTTGGAACGGCAATTCCCTTTGTGCAACCGCAGCGCTGTAAAAAAGGACTGTGATCGCAGACCAGGCGGCCAGTCGCCGTAGTGTTCGCGTCCACCACTGCGCCGGATGCGGATGCCGTGTGAAATTAATTGGTACGAAAGTTTGCATTTCGATTCAGATTCATGTTTGTATTCCGGGAACCGTCGCGTTGCGTGCCGGATGCGGCATCGCGTTTCTGCCGTTTTTCCGCCGGTTTGTTCTTTGTGATCTCCAGCGGTTTCTGTTTTTCTATCGGCGTTTCGTGCAGATCCCAGGACTGTTCGAACTCAAAATTCTGTTTGATTTCAAAAACCGCCGGGTAGTAATATACCGTTTCAGGCGGCAGTTTTTCTGCATAATTCCCCGTATCCCATTTGCCGTTGCCGTTGCTGTCTTCGATGAAGCGCAGGTAATATTTTCCCGGCTTGAGGTTGAAGAACAGCAGTTCGCCGTTCTTCAGGACGGAGGTGCGCACCGGCTTGTCGGAGCCGTCGAGCAGTTCGCCGAATCCGTCAGTACTGTTGCCGGCGACCGCCACGTACAGATGGCCGTAATCCGAGTTTTTCCGGAATTTGAATGTCGCTTCATATTTGTTGTTCCATTTGCCGTAGATACTCGTTATGGCAGCGGAATCGACGGTCATCCGGTATTCCGCTTCATACGTCCATTTCTGTTTGAGGGCATACTGGCGGGGGTTCAGGCTGTCCTGCTCCAGTTGCAATTCGCGCGGCTCCCAGAGGGTATCCACTTTCTGCTCGAAGCGCACGACATTCGGATCGAAATCCAGCAGCGGTTCGGCAAAAGTGAGCCGGAGTGTATCGTACACATCCATCACTGACTGCTGATTGGAAGTGATGGTCAGAAATTCGATCTCCGGTTCCTGCTTGTCTTTTCCCTTGCTTTTTTTGGCGGGCGTTTTCCGCAATGCCAGCACCACCGTATCTTTTGTTTGCACCAGCCGGTTGAGTGTGTCGGTCTTCAGGTAGTCGATTTCCAGCGACAGCGTGTCGGCTTTGTAGAGCAGCGAGTCTTTCAACCACAGTTGAATGGTCTTGCCGCCTTCGGAATATTCCGGGATTGCCCAGTCGTCTTCCTGCACGTCGATGTTAAGCACAGAAATCACCGGCTGCAGCGAATCGGCCGAATTGAACTGCAGTTTCAGGGCAAACGGCATACGTTCGGTTTTGGAGAGGTATTGCCGTTCAAATTTTTCTTTGAACAGCAACAGTCGGATATTGTCGGGTGTGAAGCGGTTGTAATGGACTTCGCAGATCGTGTCGATCGTCAGGCTGTCCTGCCAGAGGGTGTCCATTCTGATTGCCGGTTCAAACGACGGGATGAAAATGCTGTCGAGGAAAGCGATTTCTTCCCCCGGCTGATCGAAGTGGTAATCACGGTTCACGTCATTCAATGCAAACACATGGTATGCACCTTCGGCCACGTTGCGCACCCAGAACATGCCGCGATCGTTGGTCTTTGTGGTCCGCACAAACGGGATGGTCACGAAAGCCGAATCGTCCATGTCGCTATGCAATCCGATCATGATGTTGGGCATCGGTTCGAGGTTTTGGGCATTCAACAGCAGTCCGCTCATCACCAAAGAATCGACGACATCGCCGGTAGAGAAAGCAAAGGAGAAACTTTCGAGGACATTTTTTTCGTTGTTATCCACAATTCCGTCGGTAAAATCGAACGTATAGGTGGTATTGGGTTTCAGGGTGTCTTTCAGTTCGACGATGACTTTTTTGCCGGACGATTTGATATCCGGCGGTTTTTTTTGTGGAGGTGTGATGATGACCTTTTCCATCGGTTTTTCAATATTGATCAATTCGTCGAATGTAATTTCAATCTTTTGTTTCCGGTAGTTCACCGCATTCGGGAGCGGGACGCTGGAGACATAACGCGGCGGGTCGTATTCGGGATCGCCTCCCATCGGGGTTCCCATGCGGGCGCAAGCATAACATACGCTCAGCAGGAAAGCGATGCCGCAAATCAATACCAGGCTGTTGTTTATATATTTCATCCGTAAATTTCTCTTATTAAATTACATCATTCATGACTCTATCTATATCAATGGTTTAATTATTTCAGCGTTGTCGCCATTCTGTCATTGTTGCCCATTAAAATATCGTTTCGTCATTTTTGAATCACTGCATCCCAACGGGATTGCAGAGTTGCTGTCTTTAGGCATTATATACTGTATTCATTTTGCCAATTAGAAAGCAAAGGTAAAAAAAGTTTTTGAAATACGCAGGGATAATAGCTTAAATCACGCGCTTTCGGAAACTTGCTAAGTTTTAAATGAAACTTAAATGAAACTTGCTAAGTTTTAAAAACTTAGCAAGTTTAATCGTGAGTATAATCGCAAGTTTAGGTGCAATCGGCATCAGGTTGTTTGGACAAGAGTTTATATCCGATGCGGCAATAGATGCATTTGTGGGGATCGCAATAGGCCTGTTTGAGTTGGATCAGCGCCTGTGAATCGCAGGCGTTGGTCATTGAGATTCCCGCCTTTTCGTAAGGGAGGGTAATGGAATTTCGCTCAGGCGGCAGTTGTTCGTAAAGTCGGCAGGCGCGGTCGTAGAGGTCTTGCCGTTGTTTCGTTTTGCCGTACGCAGCCAGCAATGGGCCGACGGTATTGATCAAGATCAGGTTTACAGCCGAAATCCCCAACACTTTCTGTCGTTTGACCGATACCTTCCCAAAACGGTAATGCGTCAGCCAATACTCCGGAAGTTGAATGACAAAACATTTTCGCAATTCGTCGAGCGAGAGTGTCTCGATGATTTTTGAAAACAACGTCTCGATGGAACGGGAGAACGAGGCCAACTGTGCGATTTTGATATGCGGGAAATTGTTGGGGCGGATTCGGAGGCTTTTGAATAGATGCGCTTCCAACGGTTTGAGGCGGTATTTCGCCCGCAGGAAACGGTATTCTTGCTGCAGGCTCAAGCAATAGGCATTGTCGTCGGCATCCGCTTCCAACAGGCCTGCCTGTCCGAAAAACAACGCCTCGGTTTGAACCGTCGAATCCTTGTGTTTCAACAGGTATTTCAATGGCAACGATCGCGCCAGCCGTTCAAAAGCGTCGTTGTTGATGCCGAAGCCGAAATTGCGCGAGAGCACGATATAAAAGACAGCGTTCCAGTCGCCTTTGTAGTCGGACAGCAATTTCCGGACAGCGTCCGTCTTCCGATCCAGACGTTCACAGGCCAGCGCACTCATCCAGTCGGTCAGGTACACGCGGGGAATCTCGCGTACCCTGGCGGCACAAGGTGGAAATTCTTTGCGTGCGCTCTGCAACAGCTCGTAATTTTGTCGGATGGATTCGGGAATCTGCAGGCATACCTGTGGAATCGAGCGGCCGCTCTCGTCAGTGACGGGATGGTCCGTATCCCGGATTTCAACGACATGAAGGATCACGGAATTATAGGCCTTGTCGCGTTCGTGGCGATGCGTATACCAGTCGGACGAACGGGAGTGGATTTCCACATTTCCCGCCCACAAGCGTTGGCCGATGCGTATCTTGGCGTTAAAAAAATCAGGACCGGCATGCGTGTTATGCAATCCCGGATCGATAATCTCAAGGGGTTGTCCGTCGGTGGTTTCCAATTGCACATTGCTGAAGAATTTGTACTTCCAGACGTAATGTAGTAGAGTTTCCATAGCATTATAAGATATTGGATAATTATTTCGTGTAAAGTTACGGTTTTCTTTTTAAATGTTATACTTTTGCACAAAAAAAATTGATTCACATGAAACGAGCATGATTTTCAAACATCCAAGTTGAGGACAAAAATGACATGCGAGTTTCATACGACCGTTTAAAAACATATTATTGACGTATGAAATATTTTCTTCTCTTATTGTGCTATCTGTCTGTTTCTCAATCCTTCTATTCCAGGGATTACAGTGAACGCATCGATTTGAAAAAGATTGTCGAAGGGGAATATGCCGTCCGAAGGGCGCCCGACGTCCGTTCTTTGCCCGACGGAGAACATTACACACTGTTGAGTAAAGACCGAAAAGCCATTCTGAAATATGCCTACCGAACGGGTGCGGTGACCGACACGCTGTTTCATGTGGACAAAGCCAGGGAAACCAAACTGAAAGCGATAGAAAATTATTGGATCAGCGAAACCGGTTACCGGATCATCCTGTGTTGCGACCGGGAATCCGTCTACCGCCGGTCGTGGAAAGCCAACCTCTACGACTACGACGTGAGGCGCAATTTTCTGAAGCCCCTCTCGGATACGGAAGGTAAACTGATGATCCCCGCTTTTTCTCCCGATGGCCGGATGTGCGCATTTGTGCGGGACAACAATATCTGGCTGAAGAAATTTGATTACGATACCGAATCGCAGGTGACCAAAGACGGCGCCATCGGCAAAATTCTGAACGGAATCACCGATTGGGTATACGAAGAAGAATTTGCCTTGACAAGCCTGATGGCCTGGTCGCCCGACAGTAAATTCCTGGCATTCGTCAAATCGGACGAATCGGAAGTGCCGGAATTTCGCTTCCAGCTTTTCGACGGCAGCCTGTATCCGGGATTTGAGACGGTAAAATACCCCAAAGCCGGCGAACGCAATTCCACCGTGAGCTGCCATGTTTACAATGTGGATACGAAAGACATCAAGCAGATGAATATCCCCATGGAAGCCGACGGCTATATCCCGCGAATCCTGTTTACCGAAAATCCCGAACAGCTGGCGGTGATGACGCTCAACCGCGAACAAAATATTTTCAGCATGTACTATGTGAATCCGAAATCGGGCGTATCACGGCTTGTGCTTCGGGACGAAAACAAATACTACATCGACTCCGATTTTATTTACTCCATCTCATTCACAAAAGACAATTTTGTCTATATCAGCGAGAAAGATGGGTTCGCGCATATCTATCTGTATACTGCCAACGGCATTCTTGAGCGGCAGGTCACTTCCGGCAACTGGGATGTGACCGCGCTCTACGGGATCAACCCGCTGACAAAAACGGTCTACTACCAGTCGGCAGAAGAAAGCCCGCTGTGCCGTTCGGTGTATGCCATCGACGCAAAGGGGAAGAAGACAAAACTCTCGACGCGCACAGGCAGCAATTCGGCGCAGTTCAACAGTCGTTTCACCTACTATGTCCACAACTTTTCCGACGCCCAAACCCCCAACCTTTTCACCATGCACGAGGAGAAAGGGAAAGAACTGTTTGTCATGGAAGACAATGCCGGCTTGACGGAAAAACTGAAATCGCTGTCCTTACCGCAAAAGGAATTTTTTACCTTCGACAACCCTGAGGGGATTTCGCTCAACGGCTGGATGCTCAAACCGTCGGGATTCGAGCCTTCCCAAAGATATCCGGTATTGATGGTCCAATACAGCGGCCCCAACTCGCAAAGCGTCCAGAACCGGTTTGAACTGGGCTGGGAAAACTACCTGTCGGAACAAGGCTATATCGTCGCCTGCGTCGATGGCCGCGGAACCGGCGCGCGTGGAGAGACATTCCGGAAATGCACCTACCTGAATCTCGGCATCCTGGAATCGGACGACCAGATTGCGGCTGCCAACTACCTGGCGGGACTGGATTTCATCGACAAGAACAAGATCGCCATCTGGGGATGGAGCTACGGCGGCACCATCACGCTGATGTCGATGAGCCGCGGCAACGGGATTTTCAAGGCAGGCGTCGCCATTGCCCCCGTCACCGACTGGAAATTCTACGATTCCATCTATTCCGAGCGATATATGCGCACACCGAAGGAAAATTTCACGAATTATGAGCAAAATTCTCCCATTCGCCTGGCAGGAAACCTGCAAGGGAGACTGCTGCTGGTGCACGGTTCTTCGGACGATAATGTGCATTTCCAAAACTCGATGTATTACGCGCAAGCGCTGATAGAAGCCGGTAAACAGTTTGAAATGCGGGTATACCCGAATAAGAATCACAGCATCCTGGGGACAACTTACCGCCTTCATCTCTATACCGGAATCACGGATTTCCTGCAACGCACCCTTTAGTCTATGGAGAACGGATATCGCCGCAAACCCGACTGGCTGAAATCATCCCTGGGAAATAACGATACCTTTGCCGCTACCGGAAAGATCGTCCGCGACCACCGGCTTCATACCATCTGCCAAAGCGGACGCTGTCCCAACCTCGGCGAATGTTGGAACAGCGGTGTCGCCACGTTCATGATTGCCGGAGACATCTGTACCCGCTCCTGCAAGTTCTGCAACACCAAAACCGGCAAGCCGTTGCCGCTCAATCCCGACGAACCGGCAGAAATTGCCGAAGCCGTCAGCCGTTTGCGATTGAAACATGCAGTGATCACCTCCGTCGACCGCGACGATTTGCCGGACTGCGGCGCGCACCACTGGGCGGAGACCATCGAGCGGATCAAACAGCGCAATCCTGCGACGACCGTCGAGACGCTGATCCCCGACTTCAACGGCAATCACGCTTTGCTGGATTTGGTCGTCCATTGCGCTCCGGACATCATCTCGCACAACATGGAAACCACCCGACGCCTGACGCCGACGGTGCGCAGCGTCGCCCGCTACGACACCAGCCTCGCGGTGCTGAGCTATGTCGCATCCACTTCCGCTATTCCGGTCAAGTCGGGCTTTATGCTCGGACTGGGAGAGACTGCCGATGAGATCATGCAACTGATGGACGACCTGCTGGCCGCCGGTTGCCGACTGCTGTCGATCGGCCAATACCTGCAACCTTCACGTAAAAGCCTCCCCGTACAGGAATACCTCCATCCCGACCGCTTCAAAGAACTAAAACAGACCGCGCTGGAGAAAGGATTCTCACGCGTCGAAAGCGCCCCTTTCGTGCGCTCATCCTACCATTCGCAGGATTTTTTGCAAATTTAAACCGCTTTTGTAAACATTTTAGACCTGTTTGGTGTTATTCATTTTGTTTAACATTAATAAACCGAATTAATTGCAGTATTGTTATTGGATTGTTGGAAATCATGGAATCTAAAAGAACAGTCGACCCATTGCTCCAGTTTGTCATGGAAATCGTTCCATTGGCATTGTTCATGATTGTCATTTTTTACATCCCGAACAATGCGACATTCCTGCATCGTCAGTTCCCGACCATTGTCTGCGAAGCTGCCCTGATCCTAGCGCTGAGTTTGCTGTATCGCAATAAACGCCGGATTGCCGGTGCGCTCCGAAAAAACAAGCTACTGCGCAAGTTGTCGGCATTGGGGATGAGCGAATTTTTCTATCTCTCCAAAATCCTCCGTAACGCCTTGCTGTTGCACCTGCTGATCATCCTGGTCTACGAATTGCTGCCCGGATATTGTCATTCGTCGCGGATGGAGCGTGTAATCATGCCCGGAGTGCTTCTGCTGCTGCTCGTGGCCATCCTGGCGTTTGAATTGATACGTCTTGCACTGATCAACCGGAAAATGCGGTCGGAAGACTGGCTGCCGATCATCAACGAAACCGGGAGCGTGGTGGGGAAAGTGGCGCTAAGCATCAGCCAGACTTCCGGCGAATCGTACTTGCACCCGATAGTCCGAATCGCCCTGATATATAAAGGTCTCCTATATTTAAAGGAACGGCCTGCCCGCGCAACCGTCGATCCGCACAAACTTGATTATCCTTTCGAGAAACTTGTCTTCTACCGGCATACGCTGGAAGAAGTCGTCGGGAATGCGCTGGAAAAGGGCTGCGGCAACAGGAATCTGCCTGTGAAATTCGTTTTCCGTTACCATTTCAGCAAACAGAACATCAACCGTCTGATTTACCTCTACACCTGCCGCATCGACAATGAATCGTTGCTGAACAGCCTCCACCTGAAAAACGGCAAATTCTGGCCTGAGCGCCAAATCGAGGAAAACCTCGGCCTCGGCGTCTTCTCCGAATGTTTCGAGAAAGAATACGAAATCCTGAAAGAAACGGTGCTGCTGGCGGAGAAGGTGGGTTAGGGGTTCGATAGCAGGTTACATTTTAGTAAATTTTATCTCCCTGATATTATGCTGTAGACCAATATAATACTTGACTCTATGCTTTCCGGCTGTGAAATTCAGTGTCAACGCTTGTGATGGAATCCACTGGTAAATGTCGTAGCCACCTGTATTTGGAGTATAGACGTTTCCGGTTACGTTCACATCGTCCACATCCAGACGGAACCATCGTGTAGTGTTTGGAGAACCTATGAGCGCTTGTACTGCATAGTCGCCTGCATCTTCCACTTCTATGGTGTAGAGCAGCCATTCACCGCCGGGCGCGCTTCCAATATACCTAAATGAACCATTATCATATATATCAACCGAGCCGCTTTCGTTATCGCCATTGTTTGATCGGTAATTGAATCCTCCGGCATTGCCGTCGGTAGTTTCATGGAAAGCGAAGCCTTCGCCACCCGTATCAAAATCGATTGCACTGATAATACACGGCGCTGCGGCAGAAAGAATATGCGGGCCGTTGAACGCCTGGGTATATGTTATATCTACCGTGATAGTTCGGGAAAAATTGCCGATCGTATAAACGATACTCGTTACGCCTTCGGTTATTGCTTTCACTTCTCCTGCGGAATTAACCGTCGCTATGTCCATGTTTTCGGAACGCCATGTTGCAGTCGGCATATCGTTGGCATTGTCCGGGACAAAAGTGACCATGATCTTTTTCTGAAGTCCCGGTTTCAAGTCAATCCGCGTTTCACTCAATATAACATCTTCCAGGGGAATCCTTACGACGGATTTCAGGGGAACACGCGCCTGGATGCCCTCACTTGAGGCAATGATAACGGTCTGTCCTTCGCCTACCGCTTTCACCAGACCATTGTCGGTTACTGAAGCGATGGACGGATCTTCGCTAATCCATTCATACGTGCCCTCGGTAGGGTTAGCGATAAGTTGAATTTGTTCCCCGACGAACATCGATAGAGAAGTCTTGTTTACATATATGCTTTTTTCCACGCCCGTTCTTTCATACTCTGCGCACCCTAACATGCTTTCAAGTAATAAGATAATACTAAAGAAATGTATTATGATCTTTTTCATACGTCAATAATTTGTTTAAGAATTGTTTTAACTGTCGGTTGTCAAAGTCTTGCATCTTCATTCGGGTCAAATTCGAGTCTCAACTCTTCTTTCATTTCATACCAGGTATTCTCCATTTTATAGTTGTACCGAAGTAAGAACGTTTTGTAGGTTTTAAAGCCATCATTTTCCACTTTAAAAATATTGGGATAATCCGGATCGTTGTCTATCTGCATCACCTCAATATTCTTGTAAGGGGTGATTGTAACCTTGTTGTCGTCAGCAATTTCCATCACGATAGCGGATTTGTTGAAGACATTGATATCCGAAACGTAAGTTTCATTGCCCGCCATAGTACGCAATTTATTTTTCGTAAGGGGGTGCATGACTTTCGATTCAGGCAATACATTCACGTACTTGGACACATCCACATCATAATTGACAATATTATACTCATCAATCAGGCTGCGGTCTTCTGCCAGGCGAATGTGGATATCCTTGTTGGTAGGATTGGTTCCACCCAGCGAAGCCGCAACATAACCGATTGATTCTTCCCCCAAAGCATGAAACTTATGTGTGATGTTATCGCTTTCACTTATCAAGGCGAACACATTTTTGTATTGCTCTTTTTCGAACACTTCGTCCCTGTTACAGGAAAAAGACACTGCAAGCAAAATCATTACTAAGTTCGCAATGATGTTTGTACGACGGTATTTCGATTTATTTTGCTTCATAACTAATTCATTATTTATTGTTCCCAGCCTGGATTTTGATCTAATGAAGGCAACAGCCTGACTTCATTCAGCGGAATGGGCAGCAACGCTAACCTTTTGTTGACAATCCGAGCGCCAATACGTGAAGTATTCGGGATCACCCGCATATAATATACATTTCGGGTGCCTTCTACATTCATTCCTTTGATGACCTCACTTTCCGTTTGTTCATATATTCCCCACCTTCGGACATCGAAATAACGCCGATTTTCAAAGAGAAACTCAATCATTCTTTCTTTTTCTATCGCCTGCTGGATGGTGTTAGCGTCTTCATTACCGGAAAGTCCGGGTAATCCGGCACGGTAACGAACCTGGTTGAAGGCCTTTTTGATTTCGCTCACATTCCGTTCAACAGTTTGCGATTCCTCGCCAATCTGCACTGTATGACTGGCAGTCAAGTTATTGAGCGCTTCGGCATAAGAAAGCAATATCTCGGCGTAACGGATGATTGGGAATCCTTTTTCCATACGGCGAGCATTGGTCCCGCCCCAAGCATCGGAGGGGTGAATGAATTTCGTCAGCACATATCCTGTGATAGGAAAGTCGTTCGGACTACTCACGTTCCCTTTCCCGTCGGGAGAATCGTAGTAATAAGTGATTGTTTGATTGTAATAGCCCGATGAGGTAGAGGAAGTCATTGGCCAATAGCGTTCACTGAATCCAATAGAAGCATAGAAGCGCATTTCCCGATTAGCATACATATTGCTGACCCCGGCGTTGAGCCGATAACCGGAAAACGTTTTTACGCTATTTGTGTATTCTGATTCGCTATAAGGATAGGTTGCACTGGAATTGTTAATGGAACGTCCGTCTACCATTGAATAGGCGTCTATGATCTTTTGAGTAACGCACATGCCATTGTATCCCGACATTTTCTCCGGGAACATGGCGGCGGCATTCCACATGTACGCTTCCACATACCGGGTGTGAGCAAACACGGTATCTAATTTCAATTCATCGCTGAAATATTCATCAATAGCGAGAAAATCCTTACACGAGGACATTGATCCCAATGCTAAAAGCAGCAATCCCGCCAGCGTTAGTTTGTTTTTTGAATTACTCATATATTATTTCTCTGTTTTACAAGTGAATATATATTTGTAGGGTGTAGACCGAGGGAATAGGATACACCCTCCCGTTCCGATATGCTTGTTCGGGGTCAAACACCTTTACTTTATCCCATATCATCAGATTGCTACCTACCAATTGAAAATCAACGGAAGATACATGTATTCGCTGCAAGGCAGGATGTTTGAGATTGTAATTGACTGTTACTTCCTGTAAACGTAAATAACGGGCATCGCCTTTCCAAAAGTCGGACAATTGTGAGTTATTTTCGTTGTAACCATAAGTCAAACGCGGAAAGCGGGCATTGAGGTTCTCTGCGAGTTTTTCATCAATGCCATGGGCAGTAGCGTATTCCCTTGGTATCCACCTGTTTTGCGGATCATTTACGATGGCAAGCACATTGCCGTAAACACCGTTATAGAAAGGCACATAACCGCTACCATTATTCACCCCGCCATAGCTATATCCTACATGGAAGTAATCGGTTTTGCCGGTTCCTTTGAAAAGAACGCCCAAAGTGAAATTTTTGTATTTTAATTCACCGCCGAATCCATACATCAATAGTGGATAAGTACTGTAAGAGAGCGGAACTTTGTCGTCCGAATTGATTTGTCCATCACCATTTACGTCGCGGTATTTGATGTCGCCGGGCATGACCGTTCCAAACTGTGCCGGGCTGTTGTCTACATCATCCCAGTCTTTAAACAAGCCAACGGATTGGTAGCCGCGAATTACTCCGTATGGATAGCCCGATATTTCTTGGTAGGGATATTTCGGATTGGCCTCTTCCCAGTTCTGAACATTGTTTTTCGAATAAGTAAAATTGCCTCGGAGGGTGAAACTTACTTCTTTAGAAATTTCATTGGTATAACTGGCATTCCCGTCCGCCCCATAACTTTGCATTTTACCGACATTCCCATAAGGCATATTCACCAGACCAACGTAAGCCGGGACTTGTACCCGCTGCATGAAGATGCCGTCGCGTTGGTCGCGGAAAATATCAAGTACATAGGTAATCTTTTCGTTGAACAAGCGACCTTCGATGCCAAGATTGGCCTTAACTGCCTTCTCCCATTCGAGATTGTCGGCTCCGACAGTCGATTCATTTACTCCCTCCACACTGGTAGAACTCCAGGGGTTAACGTTAGCAAGGCTGACCGTAGTAAGATAAGGGAAACGGCGAGAGCCGATCCGGTCGTTGCCAACCGACCCGTAGGATCCTCTGAATTTCAAGAAATCAATCCAAGGGAACCAATCTTTGAAACACTTATAACTACTCGGAACCCATCCCAATGCGACTGACGGGAAAAAACCATATTGGCGTCCCGGCTGAAAGTTTTCAGAGCCGGTGTAGCCAAAGTTAAAATCGATCATGTAAGTATCCTGGAAGTTGTATGTGAGTCTACTCGACACCCCTTGATAGCGGATCGGTATTGCACTGAGGTTGTTTGTCGCTTCGCTTGCCCTTTTCTGGTCGCTGGCATAGTAATAAAGAAGTCCCGAAACGCTATGGTCTCCAAACCTTTTGGTGTAATTGAGGGTTCCCTCAAAATGAAATTTCCGGTATTGGTCTGTGCCGCGGCTATAACTAACTGCGCCTTCCTTAACTCTTTCAATCGTGATCAATTTTCCCTGCTGGTCGCGTCCAACCGCCTGATAAAGCGCCGGCTGGACAAGACGGCTTTCCGAGAACCAGCTGTATAGGTCGTATGCACCCTGTAGTTTGATTTTCAGGCCTTGCACCAACATGGCTAAATCCTGGTCGAACGCCAACGTAAATTTTCCCCGGTACTGCTGGTCGGAGCGACGCCCCATATTATTGATCATCACAGAGGGCGACCGATAAGTTGCAACAGTAGACGTTGCGGGGAGTTGACCGTTGGAATAGCGTACGGGGAGCAATAACGGGTTGATATTGGCCTGTGCATTCCAGATATAGTCTGTACTGGCCACGCCGGGTTGATTATTGATGGAGAGGAATCCGTCCGTACCGAAATACAACGTTGAGGATTGAGATAATTCCAGGTCGATATTGGCGCGATAGTTGTAAGTATTGTATCCCACGTTGGATGCATAAGGTGAATGTTTGTCGTAAATATAAGCGGCCATTTCGTTACTTCCTCCCAAACTGAGGAAATACCGGGCTACCTGAGCGCCACCTCTTGCGCTGACGTAGTATGTCTGTTCAAAAGAATTTTTTCGCATCACTTCATCTTGCCAGTTCACATCCGGATAAATATCCGGATCAGAGCCATCTTGGATGATATCAAGTTCCACATCTGAATAGATGGGGGTTTCGCCTCGCACTTCCCGCGCTTCGTTGGCCAATTGTGCATATTCGTATGCCCGCAAGTATTTTGGAGTCCTGCCACATACATATTGCCATCTTCATCACAATAAATCTGACTTGGGTTATTGAATTGGGCTGTTTCCAGTGGGCCGTCGCGAAATCCGCCCACGGTTGAGCCGCTAATCTTTTTGAACGTGACGCCGGGATCGGTGACGTCAATACTACATATACTGTTGGTAGTGACGCCGGTGCCATCGCCCCAGAATGACATATATAAGATATTGGGCGTTTTCGGATTAAAAGTTAAACCATAACTGTTCCCTGTTGTTGTTTTGTAAATGACCTCCACTTCGTAGGTCCGGGGATTTATTTTTACGATCTGTCCTTCCTGATAACGGGTATAAATAAAGCCATCATCGGGATTTACCACCATGCAATGCTTCCACGATTCTACCGGACGGTCGCTCCCTGTCGGCCATTTCATTTCCCTGAACCGAGGCGCCCACATCTCTTTCGGGTCTAATGTATAGAACGATCCCACAGTGTGTTCGGTCGGAAAACTGATCATGCCCGTTGCCGGGTCTGCACAGGGAGCATTGCCGACAACATTTCTACCGACAGTGATAAGTTCGTTTGCTTCTTCGTCAATCCGAGCAATCATTTCGATATACGGAAAAGTACCGGCGCCCCTACTCCGACTGATAACAAAGATATTGTTTTCGTTATCTACACAAAGGTACCGAGGCAACAAAATGCTGTTTGCCAGATCTCCATCACGATATTCAGCATAGCTGCCATTTCCCGCGATCGTGGTTACGGTCACAGACTCTTTGTATTTAAATTGCCTGTCATAGACCAAGGAATCATTACCGATAGCCACAGAAATGGTACATAGGTCACCTGGAAGTCTGGGAGCCAGCACATACATACGAGTTCCGGTAGAACCCACCACAGCCGCCTTTTTTTGATTGAAATACACCCTGATCTGTTCGGGGTCAGTGCCGAAGTTTTTACCTGTCATCATGACTTTTTCAAGGTAGATGCCGGAATCCGGATAGAAAGAATCCAACACAACCGGTATGGAAGGGTCGTAGGGAATCCTTTCTTTATCGTTTTCCGAATCGTTACATGACATCAAAACAGACAAAACGGCACCTGCTGCCATTAATAAATGGCAGAGAAATCGCAGTTTAATATTGCTGTTCATTTTATCTCACAATACGGCAAAGTATACGGATTACGATATTGATACCAATAAAGGCGATGATTTTCAGCCTCTTTGTCGTCGATGAACGTCAGGGTAGCAGGATCCCACTTGACGGGGCGTTGCAGTTCGGTCGCGATATTTGCCAGACAGCAGAGTGTATTCGTGCTGCATCCCACCTCGACGGGAGCGATGGTTTTCTTCCGCGAACGGACGCAATCGATAAAGTTCTGCATGTGTGGCGAGCTGACTTCGTATTCACCTGCGCCGATGGTTTTTGCCTCTTTTTTCAGAAGGTCAGGATCGGAACATTCGATGTAGCCACGTGCCACTTTCAGCCATCCCTTGCTGCCGATAAATTTAATTCCCTGTGCCTGGGGGTTGTCTTCCCTGTAAGGCTGTTCGGTCATCACGATGCCGTTGGCATACTTCATCGTGAGGTATTCCGCGCCTTCGTATCCTTTGGGAATAAATTCGACCGGACCCAAGCCGTCCATTCCTATCGCTGCTTGGGCGATGTCGAACATGTGAGCGCCCCAGTCGGCGGTATAGCCGTTGCCTGTCTCGCGATACCAGCGCCATGCTCCCCATAGTGTTTCTCTTTTCGGCGGATTGATTGAAATCGGCGGACAGAGATCGGGATGGTAATGCACTTTCGGATCGTTTAATGGCCCGAGCCACTGGTTGAAATTCAAGTTTTCGGGCACAGGCATTTCCGGCAAATCAAAAGGCGTCGGGGGATCTCCCACTTTGGAAAAAATTTTTTCGATATGGCCAATTTTTCCGGATCGGACGAGCGCGATGGCCTGTTGAAACTCTTTCGACGAACGTTGCTGGCTTCCCACCTGGAATACACGCCTGCAGTCGTTGGCCGCACGCATCATCGCCAAGCCTTCGGTAATGGTGTAAGCCAGCGGTTTCTGACAGTAGACGTCCTTGCCGGACTGCAGCGCATAAATCGCCGCCAGCGCATGCCAATGGTCAGGGAGGGCGATCTCAATAGCGTCCAGGTCTTTACGTTCGAGCATCGCTTCAAAAAATTCGTAAGCATCGCAACGGGGATTCATCTTGTTTTTGGCTTGCCAATCGTTGACCATGGCGACAAAGCGCTGCACTTTGATCGAATCTACGTCGCTGCACGCGGCAACCTGCACGCCGGGGCAAGTGGAGAAACTGGTGAAATCGGAGCATCCCTGTTGCCCAAGTCCAATGAATCCGAGGACGACGCGGTCGCTCGGTGCAATGCGGATTCCATTGCTCCAAGCCCAACTCGGCAGAATTGTCAGGCCTGCCAATCCAAGCGCAGAATAACCGAGGAATTTCCTGCGCGACATCTCGTTTTTTGTTTCTTTGTTTTTCATGTTTTTCATGTTTTTCATACGTCAATAATTTGTTTTTAAAAGGTTATCATTTGCTATTCGATTTTAAATACCGCCAGTCCTCCGCGTTTGATTTTGTCGGGCTTCATTGTCACGGAAAAATGCTCCAGATCGGAGGGTTTTACCTTTTTGGGGTTTCCGCCGTTCCAAAGGTCGGTAATCTGCAGTTCGGCGACATGCTCCAATGGCGTATCTTTCAATGAAATATTCAGTTTGCCGCGGACGGTTTGAGCGGTGTTATTGCCGCAGACCACGATCGCTTTGTTGTCGTTGAACAGCATAAAAGGCACGGGGATGGAGTCGCCGGCGACACCTGTCGTTTGCAGGGGAACTGCTTTGATATTCGGTTTACGGTCTGTTGTCACCGGTCTGAAAATGTCCGCCTCCGCTTTACGAATGGCAATCATTCGGGTGACGTCGTCGAGCATTTCCTGTTTCGGGCGTTGTGTCAGTTGCGACCAGTCGATCATCGAGCCAACCATCCATTTCCCTCTGCCCGGTTCCCCTTTGCCTGCGAGGTCGGGAGTCAATGTGGGCAACGGGACGAAATCGGCATTAAATTCTTCCCCGCTAAGGAAAAACGGGATTGCCGGCGTGAGCAAAAAGCTGTATCCGAACATCGAACGGCTGCCCTGCGCCACGTATGGATTTTTGTCTTGCGGATAGCTCTCCCAGCCGTCATCGTGGCTCGAAAGTTGAACGGAATAGAGCAAACGATCCGGAACAAAAGGCGTAACGGAAATATCGTAACGCTTGCTGCCGCTCAGTCCCGCCAACGGCGCGCCCTGTCTGCCGAATTGATAATTCACTTTCCACCATCCGAGTGGTTTCACAACGATATTGTCGATGACCTTGTCGGGATCCACATTGTCGATGCGAATACGCCACGCGTCCTGTCGCTCAGGCGTTGGCGGCGCGGGATGATTCAGCAAGGTGAGTTTCAGTCGTCCTTCGGGATGAGGGTTGTAATGGCCGACGATGGAGGGGTCGAGCAAGGGTGTGATATCGAAATAACCCTTGTCGTTGCTGCCATCCGAATAATAAATATCCGCCTCAATGATACGGAAATAGTCGAAACTCTGATAATGTTTTGCGACATCGCGATGCAGTAAGATGTTGTAATCCGGCCCCGAACGCTGGTTGGAAAGCGGCGTCATGCGTTGCATAAAATCTGCCGCGCCTTCGGTGTCGAACCATGTTTCGCTGAATACAATGATGGGATGTCCGGCTGCCGCTGCTTGCTGTTTGATCCGTTTCCACAAATCGGGACGATAGATGTCCACATCAAGCCGGAAACCGTCGACGCCATAGTCGACCACCCAGTCGGTAAAAGTCTTTACCCACCACTCGTCCAATGCTTTTTTCTCGCCAGACCAGTCGAAATCCGTCATGCCCCAGCTTCCGCCTCTAAACCAGTCGGGATGCTCTTTGACGAGCGGGCTGTCGTTCATGACGCCGTGTGTGATGATGTCCATAAACACTTTCATTCCGCGGCTATGGGCGTCGTCGATGAATGTCTTGAAATCGGCAGGTGTACCCAATGTCGGGTCGAGTTTGGAGGGGTCGATACAGCCATATTGCGTCCAGATATTGTAGAAATGTCGCGGATCGCCCAGATTGGTGCCGTTCAGCCAGATGCCGGTGATGCCCATTTTTTCGAGATAAGGCAGTTTTTCGCGGGCGCTGTTGAAAGTGCCGCTTTCGGGGCCGTTGGGCGAGGTGAAGGCTTTTGTAACGATCTCGTAGATAATCAAGTCTTTCGCCCATGCGGGGGTCTCCTGCGCACAAATCTGCACACTGATCGCCGCAATCACCGAAAATAATAAAACTTGTTTTCTCATCATCTCATTTTTTTACTTCCCAACCATAATCGACATATTCCCAGGAAAAATCCTCACCTGAGACATCAATACGTACGAAGCCTTCTTCCATGCCGTAGCGCGCCCCACGCCACCAATTGGCGCAAACCGCTCCGCCGGTGATATAATGGATTCCGTTGTAGTAAATATCTTCGAGAAAGTGAAGATGTCCTTGCAACACCATTTTCACATTGTATTGTTCCAATATTTTTCTCACTTCATTGGAGTTGTTTATTATCGAACTTTTATGTAACCCGGTGGTCGGCCCGCCGGTAATTTCCAATGCGACGCTCAACATCGGGATATGCGTACAGACCACTATCGGGACGTTTTTTCCGGTCGCTTCCAAATCCTGCATCAGCCATGCCACCTGCACGGAATCGAGATAACCGTAATAACTGTGGTCATTTTCTATTCCGTTGCCGTCGAGGATGATAAAATGCCAATGCTTATGGTTGAAAGAATAATAACGTTTCGCAAGCCGGTTTTCATACATCTTTTTGCCGTAATTTTCGTTCAAGGAATCAATATCATTCCGGTAAAGACCGAAAATGTCGTGGTTTCCCATGGTAGTATAAACCGGCATATTGAAACGTTTTGCGCTTTCGTCCCACAAGTTGAAAAGGCTATCGACGCGTGTGTATTCCGGCTTCAGCCCATCCATGATCTGGTCGCCGCCACTGATCACAAAATCGGGGGCAAGCCGATTGATTGTATCAATCGCCTGCAAGAACCCTTCGTTGGCATTTCTTTCGGGCATTAGATGCACATCGGTAATGAACACGAACGAAAAGCCGTCGTTTTTTTCTGCTTTTTGACAACTCCAAAAACAACAGAATATTACAAAGGTAATAAAAAATCTTCTCATAAAATATTATAATTATCGTTTTACTTTACTATCAATTTGATTGTTTCCCGGCTTGAACCGTAATCAATCCTGCAAAAATAAATCCCATTGTACCTGCCACTGTTTTTCCCGACATTCCAATCAACCTGATGAACGCCCTGTGTTTGATACCCGTCTTTCAAGGCAGCAACTTTCTGTCCGGCAAGATTGTAGACGCCTATATCGACGCGGGTTGAGGCAGGAACGTAATACCGAATCGTCATATTGCCGTCTGACGGATTGGGGAAGGCTGTCGCCGTGCCGATGACTGTTTCAATATCGCCGATTGCTGACGGAATCGGCGTTCCATTGATTCGGATATCATCGAAGCGGAAATTTTTCCCCGTAAGCGCCATGTTTTCTGCAACAATCTGAAATGCGTCTACCGCTTTCCAGTCGAATTTTCCTGCCGGACCATACCAAGTGTCATTATCGTAAGCGCCTGCATCATAGAAATTGTTCAGTGGAATCTGCACAAAATGCCAATTGCCGTCGAAGGCTACGATGCTGTTACGGACAGTGTAATCCCGTCGCCACGGATGATCGTTGTCTCCGGTTTTCGTATCAAGGAATCGGAATACGATATTGACGGACGGATCGTCGGCCTTGATCCAAAAATCCACAGTATAGCCCGCATCCACCAGCAACGACAAGTCTTTCGGTCGCTTGAAACGAAAAGAAGCAGAATTGTACTGTGCCAATCCCGTGACATGGAGGGCATAATCGCCATCGTGTCTGTCGGCAGAAAACAGGTCTACACTTCCGTTCGACGGTAATGACGGCAACAAATCGGGACCTGCATAGTCGAGGTAGATGTCTATCGGGGCATTTTCGGGCTGAGGGACATATTTCTCGCCCGTAGTAGTCGGCAACGTCAAGGCCAAAGCTTCCGCAAGCGCCGGATTGATATCGTATTCAACCATCTCTTCCGAACCCTTCACAAAGATGCCAAACGAGCCTCGGTAGCCCCACATAATCCAGGGAATGGCATTTTCCGCGAAACAGGAAGCTACCGTCTGATGCCAAAGACGGCGGTCTTCTTCAGGCGCACCGACATTGTAAACCCCGAACTCTCCGCAAAAAAACCGGATATTCCCCTTTTGAGGGATGATGACTTTGGCGAGATGATTGATGACATTGGTCAGCGACGTGATTTGTCCTGTATTTACGTAATCTTCGTAATAGTTCGCAAAATAGGTACCGGCCAATGATGCGGGCAGCGGCGGCATGCGGGACGGATCGTAAGGAAACGGCACACCGACAAGCGCTGTCGCCGGAGGGGTGGTAAAACTTGCCGCCTGATGCGTGAACAACATGGGGTCGTAGTAATGAAAAGAATAGAGCAGATTGTCGTCATCCAATACCGCCAAGTCTTTCAGCCCATTGATGCCTCCCCAGTCGCCGCCGGAGACGATGATGGTATGCACCTGGTCGATCGCACGGATGGCCTCGACGACCTTCTCCTGCAAGGGCGCCCAGTCGGTGGTATTCATTATCGGCTCGTTGAGCACTTCGTACAACACTTTCGTAGAGCGGGTACGGTAATGCGCCGCCATCTGAGGCCAGATCTTCAACAGCGGCTCTTCGACCGATTCTACGGTCGAGGAAGTGGAATGATTGTCAAGAATCAGATTGAGGCCCAATTCTTCAGCCCAATCGACTGCCTGGTCAAGGAAGCGATACAGCAGCGGATCGATCGTATAGTCCGGCGCCCCGCTCGTCATGCGATGCAGGTTGATGGGCAGACGAATGACATCGCAGCCCAAATTTTTGATGTCTTGAAAATCTTTCTTGGTAAATCTGTTGAAAGCTATTGACTGCGGATTGGAGGATTGAAACCATTCGCTCAGGTTGAACCCTTTCGTAAAAGGCGCCTGAGCAAACGCTGACGATATGCTCAACACAAATACCAATATGTAAATATACCCACTCATTACGAATAGTGTTAAAAATGATTGCGTTACCAGCCGGGGTTTTGGAGGAGGGCGGGGTTT
>JAISUK010000094.1 GCA_031272075.1 Dysgonamonadaceae bacterium | reverse complement strand
GAATTGTCGGTATCGCGCACATCGTTCACTTTCAAATAATAGACCGGCGCTTCCGAAAGCGGGGTTCTGTAGTCGGCTGATTCGTACCAACCTAAAATCGTTTTGTCTTCTTTGAGAATGTTCTGTAAATCACTTAATGTAGCCTTTATCAACGACTTGTTTTCCGGTTCTTCAAAAGTGAATGAATCGTCTTGCAGTTGGTACACTTTTTGGTGTGAATCCAGCAATGCTTTGTAGGGCATTGCCAAATTAGCATATTTGGCAACCGTACCGTTAATCTGCAAATTGTTTTTCTTGCGTTTAATGTCCTCTTGCCATTGGCTTAAAACTTTTTCCAATCCCTTCAAATCCAATGGATTATTTCGGCGAGCGCGGTTGATATTTTGTTTGAACTCGACGATTGTTCCGGGTCTGGCAATCTGATTTCCGATTTTGTCCTGATAAGTGACGCCAATGATGTTGTTGATAAACAGATATAATTTTTGCAATTTATCGTCATCTAAAATCGGATTCTCAAACTTTCCGTTCCTGTACCAGGGAATATCGCTCATTTCGGATTTCAAATTTGAATAATCGACGCCCGGAAACACGATAGAAAACGGCGAAGTGCCGCCAATCACTTTCCCGTGATACCGCACCAATTGAATGTAAGGCAATTCATCGCGATTCGTTTGCGCTTTTTGCTGGTCAGTCCAAATATCTGCATCGTCCAGAAGCATACGTCCGAAACCGCCTGCCAGGTCAAACAGGTTGCTGTTAGGATTCATATAAATCGGTTCGGAAAAACTGACACGGTCGGGGTATAATGCCACCAATGCCAATAATCCCTTCCATTCATTGACCAATCCTTTGAAAAAGTTGATTAATCCCGACTGTTGAATGTTGGGGTCTTTGCTTGTTACATATTGGAAGGCAAAGGAATAAATTTTTGCTCTTGCCCAGGGTGTTGGGATGCCGGTGATGAGTGTGCTCGATATCTGACTTTCATCCAAATCGCCGGTAACGATGCCCTGAATAAAAGGAACAATGTCATCTTCAAGGTTATACCATTTCCCGACGGGATCGTTTTTGCTTACCCCCGTTGATTTTATTAGTTTTGCTGATTGTGCCATAATAAATTAGCTTTTAAAATTATACAACTGACAAAGGGTGTCATACGTCCTTTTGATCAACTTTTCGCATTTGTTGGTGATGTTGGCAGGTTCGTCTATCGTTATGAATTTTTTAACAAAACTGTCATAGATGCTGCCGCCAAGCAATCCGGTAGAGAACTTATTGGATTCAAATTCAGATCCTCTTTGAAACAATTCTTTATTGAAATCAAAATTTCCACATTCTCTTTTAGAATTACAACCAAAAACGCCTGCGCCCAACAAAAACTTGTCGCCACCGCCTGCCGAACGGTGAATTTGTCTCAACCAACCGTCTTGCACAGCTTCTCCCACGACGGCAAAATGGGCGAGAGACATGAAATGGTTCAACGCATCGGTTTCATCTTTAAGGATATCGTTATAGCCTTCAATTTTCACCCGGGTGAGTTCGCCCCGTTGCGCTTGACCGAAGAAATCGTATTTGTCGAGCAGTATCAGGTAACTCATTGCCGTGAACATGCCGAGTCTTTTGGCAAATTCCGTTTTTTTCTCACTGCCCACAAAATCTTCGAAGGTGATTTTACCGTTGTCGTCAAAAGTGCGATACAGATATTCCAACTTCCTTTTTTCTTTCAGATGAGACAAATCTTCGTCGGTAGAATTAAAGAAATCCCATGCTGCGAATGCCGACAGCAATTCGATGTAGTGAGAATCATTGGCCTGGTCTTTGCCTCCGGTGATTGTTTTGCCTTCTACCACCGCGCCGCCCGAACGCACCCTTTCCATGGCCTCTGTTCCCATCATATAAAATCGTTGGTAGGTCTTTTTTACGGTTTCATCCACTTCATAAAACATCATTGCCGCCTGAGAATTAAGCGCGAACTTGTCGGAAGTGGCAATCACTTTTTGATTGGCCAAATCGGTCGCATTGGGCGAAGGAAATGAGAAATAGCTCGTGAGCAAGGTCGCGCCGAAATAAGCCGTACTCAGATCGATGGCGACGCCCATCTTTTTTGCTCCTTCAATCAATGCTTTCGGAATGATCGGAATGGAAGACGCGCCCGTCCCGCCGAAGATGGAACCCAGGATGAACACACGGGGACTTCCCGATTGACAGGCATTGGCCAATTCGTCGATAAATCCTTTGATGTTGCCTGTTTTACCGCCCTCGCCTTTCAAGTTGGTTACATCACTGTCTTCCGCTTCCGCCAGAATGGAATGATACATCAGCATGCTGCCCAAGTGCGTTTGCGCCCGGTAGCCGTGTTTCAAATCAAATTCTTTGGCATTGTCGGTAAAGAGCAAATCCGCTATCGAAGATTTATTGGGGTCATTTCTCTTGGTTTGACTGTAATCATACAGAATATCGAAAGTGGATTGCCGGGAATAATCGGGGCTGAACTGATAGTAATGCAAGTTTGCAGAGAAAAAAGTATCTTGCAATGCAAACTGCTTTTTATTCACGCCCTTGGTCTTGATGTACGCCTCTTTCAGATTTTTGAGACGGGTAAAGTTGCCGTTGTCCTTGTCGGTATCCAAGGCCAACAAATGCACATCGGTATTGTCGAACATTCCGATGGCACAGAGGTGCGTAAATGCTTCTATGCAGCGCATTCCTGTGCCGCCGATTCCAATTACAAATATTTGAGCCATATATTTTTACTATTTAGATTTACCCAAGATGCTGCCCCATTTCGAGCGGCGCATGAACAGCATGGTGAGGATTCCCAGCACTACGAACACGCCCAACACCGCCAGGGAGGCGAAGAGGTTGGCGGAAGAAAATTTCGCCTGCAATGGCGCTTTGGTGATATAATTACTCACATACAGCGAGTTGTAAAGGAAAAATGCGATAGGCGCAATGATGCCGATCACGATATACCATATTCGCCGTGTGATGTGGTCGGTCGGGTTTTTGCCCCCCTGATATTTCACGAGGTTGGCAATGATAAAGGCTAACACTACGGCTATGATGCCGATAATGAGCGCATACATATAGGTCTCGCCTATCAACGCTTCTACTTGCTTGAGGGATTCAATCTTTTTCATACGTCAATAATTTATTTATTTGAATGATTTAAATAACAGTCTGATTTAATTGTTGTAGCTTTCGGTTTTGAGAAAAACGGTGTGAATGACCCGCCTGTTGGGACAAGTCGGAACAACATTGATGTCGCGCAAGGCATTGTCGATGCTTTTGGAGACGCAAATCGCCGTGTTGGGGCTCCATATCGATTGCCATTCAAAGGCAGTATTGTCGAACGGTTTTAGTCCGGCATAAGTGATCACAAAATCCAGTCGAAGCAGGTTGCCTCCAAATTCGTCGCTCAGATATCCTGAGGTGAAGATTTTTTCCGTCAACATTACGGTGAGATTGTGATTTTTAAGCGCATTTTCATCCAATTTGAAAGCATCGGAAATATTGGTTTCGCCGGCCGAAGCAGTGCTGTCGTCCAGGGCGACGTAGGTGGCGGTGATATTGGTAGCCACGATTTGCACGTCTTCGATGGTGTAGTTCTCTCCGTCATTGAAGGTGAAGTTTTTCAACAAAGCGACGGGCGTGGCCGGCGCCGTTCCGTCGTCATTCAATAAAGGTTCACCGTATTCATCCAACTTCATGACATATTCGCGGATCACATCCCAATCACTCGAAATTTCAACAAATTCATAGCCATTGCCGTATTCGACCTGAAAATCCAGATCGTCGGCAATCATTTCGCTCTTGGGACTTTGCACCAAAATGTCTGCATTTGTCATCTTATACAGCGAACAAGCGCCGTTTTGTAAAAGTCCTTGAATCTCGCCGATGAAATTATGACTGATCGGCGCCACAATCCTGTCGTCGGAAAAAATGAAATAAAATCGTTTTTTGTCGTACACTTTTCCTTTGTACTTTTCCTGATAAGGTTCGGTGATCACAAAAATAGCGTGTCCCTTTTCCATCCAGTCCTTAAACGGTTCGCTCATATAGGGTTCCAGGTCCAGGAAACGACCGTTGGCAAACGATTCGCAGTCGGAAATCAGGATGGCTTGCTGGGTGCCGTTACAGATTTGAAACACCGCTTTGCGTATGTCCGCGAAAGAGATGTCGTCTTTGATCGTTTCGAGCACTTCCGATACCTTGTTGGCTTGCCTGTCGAGCGGAATGGCCTCAAATTCACCGCCTTTAATCAGCTGCAAGGTGTCGCAGTATTGTCCGAGGTTTGGACGCAATGCTTTGAATACTTGCGAATTGCTGCGGGCGTCGATCACGCAGGTAGAATGGTCGAGATATAAAACCGTGCTCGGCTCCAGTCCGGGGTAAATCACGGCGGTCGGTTCATAGATTTTCTCCTGAAGCGTCGGAAGGTCCACTTCAAGAATGACGCCACCGCATCTCGAAAAAACAATCAGGCATGCTATTGCAATGATGGTGTTTAATCTGTTTTTCATTTTTTTATTAATTTATGGTTCAATGTTATTTCTTACGTCAATAATTTGTCTGCTTCGCTGATAACAAAAATGAGACATTTTCAGTTTAAGGCGGGAAAATTATAAAATATTTCTGAATTATACGCATATTTCTTGAAAATATTTTTCGATCTATCCATATTTTTTCAATAAAGGCCGCTGGTTTAGTGGTTAGTGGTTAGTGGTTAGTGGTTAGTGGGCACAAAAGCAAAATCAATGAAGCTCAAGCGGACAGGATTGTGATTTATGTTGTAATCGATGCCCATCTCTTTCGCCAGTGCCGTCTGCGAAAGTTTGCGATATTCTATTTCTTCTTTCAATTAAAATATCTATCTTTGTTTCGTATGATTTCTAATTCAACTTCATTCATATTTCTATGGAACAAACAGTAAAACGTATCAACGACTGGGCGGAAACTGTTTTTATAAAACAGACCGTGCAGGGCAAAGCGGCTCATCTGTGCGAAGAAGCCGCTGAATTGGAGGCTGCTTTAATATCCGATCCTCATTCCGATGCGGCCAAAGAAGAATTGGCGGATTGCCTGATTTTGTTGTATAATATGGCCTTTAGAATGGGGATGTCCGTCTCTGATGTCATCGAAGCCATCAACAGGAAAATGGACAAAAATGAAAAACGTAAGTGGGCGGAATTGAATGAAAAAGGCTATTCATCGCATATTGAAACATGATTTTCCGTTTTCCGATATTTCGTATTTCTGTCAGTTAGTTATCGGTTTTCTCCTTATCACACAAGCCCAGTTATCTCATATTCATCCTTTCCGGTAAAATGCAGCAAGGCGGCTTTGAGGTTGGGTCGCCCTTGCATGCGTTTCGCGTTGCAGTAAGCTGCAAGTTGCTCCAAGCCCAGTTTATGAAT
>JAISUK010000062.1 GCA_031272075.1 Dysgonamonadaceae bacterium | reverse complement strand
TCGGTGCCGGTTACAATCGCGCCGTTCGACCTGCGTAATCTGGTATTAGCGCCTATATCCGACGAAGTCTATGACGGCAATGCGCATACGCCGACGCCCGTAATTCAGTCCGGCGGCATTAATTTTCTGCCCACCGATACTGTCCATAGTTACGCCAATAACATTGATGCCGGAACGGCGACGGTCGCAATCAGAGCCGGGACGAGCGGCAACAGTACAAATTTTGCTCAGCAGTCGTTCGCGATTTTGCCGATAGCCATTGTCCAAAACGACGTCGAAACAGCCAGTTCAATCATCGAAAGTATGGCTGATATCATCCTGCCTCAGGCAACGGCCAACACCGACGAAGAAATCCGTGCGTGGCTCGCCGAGCAAATCAATGCGCTTCCGGGCTTCAGCGAAACCGGCGTCACAGTTACGGCTGCCGACATCACGCTGAACAACTTCCAGGCAGCCCTGACAGGATCGGCCGACAATCTCCAAGGCACAGACGGCAGTTTCACCTTCACTGTATCCTTGCATAAAACGGGAGCAGTCACGACGGCTACGACCCCCAAAAACGGAACGATTACCGCAACGGTGATGGTCAACGCCGAAACGCCCGACATCACGGTGCATCCGCAAAGTGCAGTCTATGCGCAGAACGACCCTGCGATTGCCCTGTCGATAACGGCTTCGGTCAGCGACGGCGGAACGCTTTCGTACCAGTGGTACAGGAACTTCGGTACAGCCATCAGCGGCGCCACCGGCAGCAGTTATGTGCCGCCGACATCCAAGACGGGCACAAACATGTACTATGTGATGGTAACAAATACCAATACGGCTGTAAACGGCTCACAGACAACAACAGCGACAAGCTTTCAGGCGACAGTGACGGTGACGGCGCCCACAGCTGTGGAAACGCCCGAAAACGATAAAGCGCTGAGAGCGTACATTCGGGACGGCGTGTTGCATGTCGGCGGACTGACCGCAGGCAAAACCTGGTCGGTATACAGCCTTTACGGTGCTCGAATCTACCAAAACACGGCCAACGGCAGCGAAGCGTCGGTAGCCATATCTGCTCACGGCGTATATTTTGTGAAATCGGAAAATGAAACGCTGAAGGTGGTGTATTGATGATTAGTTGGAAGTTGAAAGTTAGTGGTTAGTGGTTAGTGGCTAGTAATTTCTAACTTTCAACTGAAGTCGGGATGAGGCGATTCGAACGCCCGACCTCCACGTCCCGAACGTGGCGCGCTACCAACTGCGCTACATCCCGATTAAGGCGCCACAAAATTACAACTTTTTTCATAAAAACAAACAGTTTTTGGAAAATTGTTGTAAGATGATACTTTGATATTGATGTAACGATATGAGGGTATGAGAGTTACATCCGCAGTTTCATGCCGGCAAGCAGTGTGTCGGGCTTGAAAGTCATCACACTGTGCATCTCGCCGGCCATACAGAAGCCGCAACGAGAACACATACCTGCACGCGAACCATCGCACTCAGGCAGCCGCGTACCGTCGACCATCACGAAATTGGATACCCAGCAATATTTCTTAAAACGATTGTGTTTCATTAATTTTAATCCTGAAACGGAATTGATGATGGGATAACCTTGCTGCTTGTAGCGTATCACCGAGTCGATGATCTGCTGCCGAAGATCCCAATCGAGAAACAGATCCTCGGTACCGGGGTAGGGGGTATGAAAATTGATGGAAATGGCTTTGATGCAGGGATTTTGACGTACAAATTCAATCGTCTCTTCTACCGAAGGATAGTTGAGCGAATTGACCACCATGTTGACATTCAGATGCGGATGACCGGAATCGGCGATGTTTTTCTCCAGCTTGTCGAACGCACCTTCTCCGCGTATCATGTCGTGATATCTACCCAATCCATCGAGGCTTATCCACAATGAATCGGCCTCCAAACCGGCAAAAGGACGGATGGCATTGGTGGTAATGGTAGTAGAAAAAAATCCGATTTGTTTGGCAAGCCTGACCAGCGAATTGACGTCCTTGTCGCCATCGCGCCAGATTGTCGGCTCTCCACCCTCGAAATCGACAAACCGCGCCCCTTGCGCATAACAATATTCCAATTCTTCCCGGATTTGGTCAAAACGCTTGATCACAGGGTCGTGGCGAGAATAGACACAGCAATGTTTGCATTTGAGATTGCAGAGATCGGAAATAAACACAACCGACTGCAAAGGCCGTCGGCGACCCAGGAAACGGGCATTGAAAAACCAGAACGGAAGATAAAGCAATTGAGATTTCATATTCGAGAGAGAAAAGAAGCAATGATAATGATTAAACAAAACACCGTCAAAAGGTTACGCGACATATACCAGCGCAGCATAAACCAGTCAATGCCACCGGCCACAATCTTCTCCCAGCGCGCCATCGGTCCCATCCAGGCTTTGCGCACCGGCCTTGCCTTCGGGTCGCGTACAAACGCTATCATCGAGGAAAACAGGGCGATCGCAATCGGCAGACAGAGGAATACCAGCAAATAATACGGAGAAATGTACTTGATGGCGCCGTAAGCAATGATTAGGTAAGGAAAAAACAGGATGACAGCAAGCGCAACAAGCATGAATTTCCTGTTGCCGAGCAGTACGGCAAGCGTATGCTTGCCCGCTTTCTTGTCCGGCTCATAATCAAGGATGGAATGGACATACACGATGTTGCACACAAGCAGTCCTACGGGCAGCGACACAAACAGAATCAACGGCGAAAACACGCCAGAGGCGGCATAATACACGCCCGTCATCGCGAGCGGGCCAAACATCACGGCAATCACCGCTTCGCCCAGTCCGTAATAACTCAACCGCAGCGGAGGGCCGGAATAAGAAATGCCAAGCAAGCCGGCAGTCAGCGCCAAATAAAGGATGGGCATGCCGCGAAAATAGAAGAGAAGGGCGCCGAGTGTCAGCGCAATGCCACATACAATACAGGCCACAGTCAGCAATTGCCCTACTGTCGCCTGTCCGCTTGTCAGGTAAGTGCACTTGCTGATACGTGCGCGAAAACCTTCGTGCACCATCGCAGTGCGATAGTCCTGCCTCTTTTTCCGGTAATCGAAGTAGTCATCAAACAGATTCAGGCCGAGGTGACCTACCACGACGCCTAGCAGCGCCAACAGACCGAACCAAATGGAAAAACCGCCTTCCGAAGAGGCTAAACACAACGACAACACTGCCGGCAATACACTTTGCGGCAATGCTTGCGGACGAGCATTTTGAAACCAGAACCGAAATAATTGCATATCGTAAAAAACTAAAGTACGCCCGCAAGGTACGAATTTTTTTCCGATATTGCCAACATTAATCCAGACTTTGTCGGATGGTTTCCAATTCGCTTTCCGGAATCAGCGAATAAACATCCAGGACGGTATATTTTTGCAGCGTATCGAGCAGATATCTGAATTTTAGCCAATTGGAGGAAAAATTGACCGGACTGTTCTTATACATGTCCTGGAATGCTTTCCGATAGGCCTCCCAACCCAATTGTTCCGACAAGCGTATCAACACAAACATCAGTCCGTCGCCGCTATTTTTTAAACCTATTTGCAGCGTCGTCTTATACACATCTTCATACATCGCACTAATTTCCGCACTTTTGTATAATTTGCTGTTGATATAGACGTAGGAATCTTCATGTTGTGTCAGTGCGTAATACATTCTGAAATTGGCAAACATTTCATCATTCCAATTCCAGGCGCCCTGGTATTTTCCTTCAAAATTTCCGGTATTGAACACATGTCCCATTTCGTGCATGATGCCGAACACCCAATTGTCGTAGGTGCTGATTTCCTGAAGCGTACTGTTTACATAATTGGCATTCCATAAAATGGGATTGCCTGCTAGCGCCCAATAGCCACTTTCGATACCGTAAGTCGAAAGCACTCTGATTTTCGCACCGCCGTATGGTCGGTCGCCAATCAGGGTTTCGTACGACTGATACACCTCGTCCAGGTGTGCAACCCAGTTTTTCAGCTTGTCCGGGTCGTAAGGCGCTGCGGTTTTCGGCATCAGGATCATATCGACGTATTCTCCGGTGATGACCAGCAATTCTTCCTGCACTTCAATCAGGCGTACCTCGTCGTACCAGACGACGCCGGTAGCCATGCCGCCGCTGCTTGTGCCGCCATACCTGAATCCCAGTCCGCAAATCAGTTCCGCCGTACCGTCTTTTTCCGAGATAAAATCGATGAAAATAGATTTCCAGGTAAGATTTGTGCCGAGTTGAAATTCTGAAGAATTCCATATCTGTCCGGTAGAGGAGGTAAACAGATTGGCGCCTCGGCCATCCGCGACATCGGAAATTTTGACTTTGGCCGTAAACCGATACAGCGTATTCGGCTTCAGGTTGGTGATCTTCTGACTCACGCCGACGCCTACCTTCCCGTTGGCCGGCAGTGCAGTGATTTTGATGCATCCGCTGTTTTCGTATCCACCGGTCTTGCTCCATTCTACCTGGACGTCATTGGCATTGGAAAAGTTAACCCTTTTCCATACGCCGCTGCCGTCAGCAAAATTGATTTCAGTCTCAAAATCCTGATTTTCCAACTTCACATACTTCACCCCGTCCTCTTCGGTGGGGTTTTCGTTGGGGTCGTCCGGATCCTCGTCGCTGCTGCCGCAAGTGGTCATCCAGACCACCAACAGTGCGAATAAGCCGTATTTGTATCTTAATAATTTGAGTTTCATACGTCAAAGTAGAATGCGGCCTTGCGGCCGCATTCATTATTAACTTGTTTAGGGTGCTTTAAGATCTGTCCATTTTACCCAAATATTTTGGGGTTTACTGCTGTCTTTGTCCGACTGACTGTAATAATACTTGAAGATCAGGATGATTTCCCCTGTCGTCATGTCGAAATAACTGTTGTTGTCATAGACAAAGTCAATCTGCTCCTGAGTGGAAAGTCCACTCGTGACGGTGCTGAAGCAGGAGATTTTCTTCTTTGTAGGATCATTGTTGTAGTTCTGATCCCACAAAATCTTCCAGAAAAATCCGTGTCCCCAGGTCCAATACTTGAACATATAGGGATATTCATCCGTGAGGATATAGTCGTTCACCAGATTTCCTGCGCCGGCAGAGTTCATGTAGTTCGTACTGTAATTGGAATATCCCGGAGGCGCTGACGGAGAATATAATCCGTACATGGTCTTTTTCAGCCGTACATAGAATATTTCATCCGGCAATTGCGTTCCTTCCACCAGGATGGATTTATCGATCTGGAACGGGAGCAAGAACTCCGTTTCAAATGCTACGTCACTCAGATTCGCCGCCACATTCACGACAGCGCTCATTTCTCCCCCATCGAGGGATATTTCAGGGATTGTCAGCAATCCGGCACTGATGGCGGTGTAAGCCGTTCCATTTTCCGCATTATACGACGTAACCAATTCCGGTCGATACGTCAATTTGAGTGGTTCCGGATCATTGATGACCGCATTCATCTTGAAAGTAAACGGAATAAGGTGGGAGGTTTTATTGGAGTACTCCAGTCTGTCTACACTTTCCTGCAAAGTAATGATGATGCTCTGGATGGAGATGACGACGTAAACCGGCTTGTATTGCGAGACCGTATAATCCTCACTTTCGATGCGCAGCGGCAACAAATAAGTCTTCGTGAAATCCAAATCGGAGCATGCCAACGACACATCAAACGGCAATGTCAGGTTTTCAACGTCAAAACTTTTGATGCTTAAAGAATAAACGGAGCTGGGCAACAACACGTAGTCGGTTCCGTTTTCCTGATTGTAGGCGTCTACATCTTGCTGACTTGCGGTTATCCGCACTTTCCCCGTTTCGAGGGTCGTGAAATTGGAAAGCGCGGTAAACTCGAAATGACGGGTTACCTGGACGCCTCCGATAAACAAATAGCTCTGGTCATACGCCGGAATCTGCACATCCAATGTCGGCTGATACACATCGATCCTGACCAGTGCTTGCAGTTTATAATCTTCGATTGCCAGATCGACATTCGGCGCAATTCGGATCGGAATCACCATATTCTTCAGATTGGCGCCGACTTCACTGTAGAGCAAAGAAGATTTGATGTCGATCGGGATTTCCATCACTTTTGTCTCCTTATTGAATGTCGCCGTTGCAGGCAATTCATAATATTTCGCAGGCAATTCGACGAGCGAAGCGGAGTTCAATTCATTGTATTCATCGATGATTGCTTTATCGATGAGGATGTCTACGACGACGTCTTTCGATAATCCTTGCGTTCTCACCAGGTTGATGACCTGATGATCGTTCGGATAAATAGAAATCGTATTCAGATACGTCAATCCATAAGATTCAAAAGAGATGTTGTTATGGATGACGATCGGGTCCTGTTCAAAACTGCATGTGGCCATTGTGAAGAGTATCCACACACAGCATGATAAAAGTTTCATATTTTTCATACGTCAAAAATTTTCAATATATTAATCAATAAAACGGCGCTTGAACCAATTCTGTATTCATGGTTACTTCAGAGGAAGCGATAGGCAAAAAGTAATGTTCCAGCCGAAATACCCTGTCTTGTAGTTTGACAAGCGAGAAGAAAGAAGGGTCGGTGGCATGTTCTCCCCGTGTCATGTCTAATCCATAAGCGGGCTGATTGAAAAGCCCCGAAGGTCCGTGTCCGATAAACCACCTGCGGACATCGAAGAAGCGCTGACATTCAAAAGCGAGTTCCAGGCGGCGTTCGTGCCGGATCATTTCTCGCATCTCATCTTGTGTATAATTGCCGGTATAGCTCGGCAATCCCACCCGGTTGCGTATCTGATTCAGATAAGGCAACAATTTGGCATGGCCTCCTTGACCTTCATATTCGTTGATGGCTTCGCAATAATTCAGATAAATCTCTCCCAATCGGATATGCGGGAATGGAATCTTCAGGTTCCAGGTATCCGAAGAGGTTTCCTTGTCGGTCTGCATGTCCATCGGGATGTTCTTCCTGACGGAAAATCCGGAAGAGTTCTTATCGCCCGGCGTATGCGAATAGCCGCTTTCTCCGGCATACCAGAAATCAACATATTTCCAGCGTTTATCCGCCGATGTGGTGGAGTAGGCATACGTCAGATACTGGTTGGGAAAATGCAAAGAAGCATAGAAACGAGCTTCCCGTCCGACAAACATCCAGAAAGTGTTGGCTTTGGTGCCATTGCCGTCGGCAGTAGAGAACTGTTTATTAGCGAACCACTCTTCCAGCGGGCGCGCTACGGATCCATCCGCCATGAAATAATCATTCACAAGGTCGATCGTCACCGAATTTCGAGCGTTCCATCCATACCATGCGCCGGGCATAGAGTTGCGGGAATACCACTGGGTAGTGCTGGGCTGTCCCCAGATAATTTCGTCATTCCAGGTAGTCGTGATCGAGCGGTAATTGTCTACCACATTCATAAAATCCTTCGGATCGCTCGGCATCTTCAGCGAATAGATCGGCATGTCGATCACTTCTTTTGCAGCATCCGCCGCCGCTTTCCATCTTTCTCTGTCGTATTGGGCATACAACAAGGGCGTTCCGTCTTTGTTCGTCCAATTCTTAAAGGTAGCATTCCCGTTATACAGCTGGCTGGCCGCCAACAACAGCAATCGTGATTTCATGGCTTTGGCGGCGCCGATCGTCGGGAAGCCGAGTTCTTCGTTCGACTGTGTTTGATTCAGTCCATTGTTGATAGCAAATTCAAATTCGCTTAAGATCCATTTCACACAATCATCCAGGGTGTTGCGCGGATATTGATTGGTGACTTCCGAAACGCTGATGCTCGAATCTTGTATCCGGATCGGGCCGTGCATCCGAAGCACCCAGAAATGAAACATCGCCCGCATGAAACGCGCTTCGGCGATGTAGCGACGTTTCTCCAATTCTCCCATTTCCTGACACTGGTCAATATTTTCCAGAAAAATATTCGCATGTCGGATGCCTTTGTAGTACATCGAATACAGGTCTTTGCCCGCCGGATTGGGATTCTCAGGACTGGTCAGACCTTTCGACACATTAGACAATCCGGAGCTGAGCAGGTTGATCGCATCATCGTCGCACCAGAAATAAGGAATCTGGTCGGCAGTATGGATATTCTGTACATACCAGTGATTGGTAGTCGAATTGTTATCGTTGTAAAGGGTGTTGTACCATTTAATTGTTTCCGTCCTTGACGAAAAGACTTTCTCGATGGTATTCAATTCTTCCGGGTCAATGTCCAGATAATTTGAACAGGAAAAGAATGACAACATCGTCGAAAGCGCTACAATTGCATATAATTTTGTTTTCATACGTCAATAATTTGTTTTTAAAAGGTCGTATGGAACTCGCATGTCATTATTGTCATCCACTTGGATGTTTGAAAATCGTGCTCGTTTCATAAACATAAATTTTTTAGAATGTTAGATTGAGACCTACGAATATCTGTCGCTGGAGCGGATAAGCATCTGCTCCGGTTTCAGGATCCCAGAAATCGTTATAAAACTTGCTTAACGTCAACAGATTGAATGCGGAAGCATAAATCCTGGCCGTCTGCACATGGTATTTCTTGGAGAAATCTTTCGGGATGGTATATCCCAACTCCAGGTTTTTCAGCCGCAGGTAGTCGGCGTCTCTCAACCACCAGGTAGATGTCTTGTAGTTGTTTACATTTGCTCCATAGGACAAGCGGGGAGAAAAAGCGTTGGGATTCTGATTGTTTTCGTTCCACCTGTCGAGGAAGATCGTCATCACATTTCCCATGTATTTGGGTTCGCGGTCAGCCTGGAAAGGTTGAAAATACCAGGCGGCGCTCAGGTAAGTCGAACGGTTGGCCGCTCCCTGGCACAGAAAAGAGACGTCAAATTGCTTATACGAGACCGTGGCGCCGAAGCCGTACACGATTTCCGGCGCGGTACGGGGATTGCCGATCCACGTCATGTCTGTTTCCGTGATTTTGCCGTCGTCGTTGAGGTCTTCATAACGAATGTCGCCGGGTTGCAACTGTGTCTTTGTCAGGTTAAACTGCGTATAATAATCCGGGAGTGCGTCTAATTCGTCCTGTGTAAACAGGTGCATGGCTCTGTAACCTTGGAGCGTGCCGTAGCGCGACCCCCTTCTGTTTTGCCAATCGTAAGCGTAGAACTGTTTGTCTTCTTTGATGATGTTGCGCGCAAAAGTATAATTTCCTCTGAGTGAAACCATCAAATCTTTATTCAGTTGTTTCATGTACTCTCCTGAGATTTCAAAACCCTTGTTTTCCATGACGCCCAAGTTTTGGTAGATGGTTACCGGATATCCGGTGACGATGGAAGTCTGCGGTTGAATAAAGATATTGTCGCGGTTTTCATAAAAAATATCGGTATTCAGACGCAGGCCGTTGAAGATGCCCAATTCCACACCCAGGTTATACTTGGTAGAGACCTCCCAGGTGACATCTTCGGAGGCGAGACGGCTTTCGGCAAGTCCGGAAGCGCTTTTGTCGTAATTCAACCCCCAACCGGCATAATATTGTCCCCAGCCATTGGCACTGTCAATCGTACCCAGGTAGGCAAACCGTGTGCTGGGAATATCGCCGTTACCAACCTGTCCGACCGAAGCACGCAATTTGAACCAGTCGATCAACTGTTGGTTTTTCATGAAAGCCTCTTCGCTGACGACCCATCCTGCTGCAATGGCCGGAAAGAACCCCATCCGGTTCCCTTTCGGGAAGTTTTCGGAACCATTGTAGCCCAAGTTCAATTCCAGCAGATAACGGTTGCTGTAAGCGTAGGTCACCCTGCCCGAAATGCCGAGCGATTTGTTCGGCAAACTGCTCAGGTAATCGCCTGCAGTGTTTGTCTTATAATTCTTGGTATAAAACAAGAACAAAGCGCCTACATCATGTTTGTCTTTGAACTTCCCCTCGTAATTGAGCGAGCCTTCAAAATATTGCGTCTTGTTGCCCCAGGCGCTGGACGAATAATTCATATAGTCCATATAGCTGGAAGCGTCTTCTTCCTGGACTTCCAACGAATTGTCAACCGGATTGCGACCAATCGGCGTGAAGTAGTTGATTGTGCGGGCGCGAATCGCATTGTTGTAGTTGATGGCATCGTAAGCGTAACGCACAATCCACTTCAGTCCTTTCAATGCCGGCGTGAGGAAAGAAAAATCCTGTTCAATCGACATATTGGCGCGCAAGTCGTTGGTAGTGGTGGAGGTATACCCTTTTTGAGTCAATAAATTGTAGGGGTTATTCAACCCAATCCTGCCTGCATACCTGCCGTCTTTCAATATTGCAGGAAAAGCATTGGGTGCAGCATTGATAATATCGCGGTAGATGGCTGCCGATCCGCCGTCCTGAGGTTCGATGTTTTCCTGGATATTTCCCCACAATCCGACTGTGACCACAGTGGTCTTGGTAACATCCATATCGACATTGGTGCGGAAGTTGTAACGTTTGTAATTGACATTGGTGCCGAAAGCCCCGATTGTTGGACTTACCCAGGAATAATCTCCCGGATTGACGGTGTATTGTCCATCCTGGTTATAAAACGAGACCGCAGTGTAGTATTTGGCATTTTTTCCGCCTCCCGAAAAATTGACACTGATCTTTTCGGAATAGGAAATATCGCGCATCAACAACTCCTGCCAGTCGACATTCGGATACAATTCGGGGTCGGAGCCGGTTCGCATCGCTTCTATTTCGGAGTCAAGGTATTTCAACGATTCGGAAGAATTGGAATTTTTTACCGCTTCGTTAAACAGCATCGATCGCGTTGCCGCATCGACAAACTTCAGCCGTTTGGTCGGAGAAGTAAATCCCTGCTCGACGCGCGCTTCCAATTTCGGCTTCCCGTCGAATCCCCGTTTCGTATTGATCAGGATTACCCCGTTGGCGCCTCGCACACCATAAACCGCTGTTGCACTGGCGTCTTTCAATACGCTGAACGATTCGATTTCGAGCGGGTCGACATTTTCCAACGGACGTTCAATCCCGTCAACCAGCACCAGTGGGGTCTGACTGCCGGTGAAGGTAGAAATCCCGCGAATCCAGAATTGGGCGTCGTCTTTGCCCGGCTCACCGGATGACTGTAAGGAGATCAAACCCGAAAGATTTCCTGCCAGCACCTGTGTCAGTGAACGCACCGGGACGCGTTGCAAGTCTGCCGGTTTGACGGTAGAGATCGCGCCGACCACCGATTCTTTCTTCTGGGTGCCGAATCCAACGATCACGATGTCTTCCACATCCACCGGTTTCAATTTCAGCATGACCACAAAGCTGTTCCTGCCTTGCACCGGAATTTCTTCCTCTTTGTAGCCGATAAACGTCACGAGCAAAATGTCTTCCTCGTTGACATTTCTGAGTGAGAAATGACCGTCGATATCCGTGATGGTGGCATTGGTAGTGCCTTTTATCGCAACGGTAGCTCCCACTACAGGGCCTCCTTCGCTGTCGATTACCGTTCCGGTAATCACTTTCGATTGAGCAGTTTGATCAATCACTGTCGTTTCTGCAACAGTATTCGTTTGTTCTTTGGTGTCCGTCTTGTAATCGGCACCAAAGGACGCAGGTATCGATATAGCCAACAAAAGCGATATCAACACCAAGGTTTTTAGATTTTTTGTTTCTCTTTTCATATATACTATAATTAGGATGATTCACTCTCAATTTCTATTCTATTTTTGCGATAAACCCGCCGCCGGATGCCAGTTTTACTCTCAACTTTTTATCCGCAGGCAACGATATATGCTTTCGGGCGTAGTCTGTGGCCACCTTGTCGGCATTGACGCCATCCTGAAAGATATCGAGCCGGTATCCGTCACCGGGGAGAAAGGACAAATCCAACTCCAACTCGCGCTCATCCCAATTGGTCAATGCTGCCACATACCACACCGATCCCGATCTGCGGGCGATGGAGACGTATTCGCCGATTTTCCCGTCTAAGGCGATTGTCTCGTCCCATACAGTAGGTATTCCGGCAATAAAAGAGGTGGATTCCTGCTCTTTGAGATAGTTTGTGGGGCTGTCGCAAAGCATATTCAGCGGCGATTCCAGCACCACATACAACGCCAATTGCCGACAGCGGGTGCCTTGGCTCATCGGTTCGTAGTAGATCGACCTGTAATTGGTTTTATTGGCGTTCTTCATGGCGCCTTGCGTATAATCAATCGGACCGGCCACCATGCGAATAAACGGCACCGTCACATCGTATTCCACCTGATTTGTCGTGTCGGCCATCCACTTCATTTCTTCCGAACCATGCACGCCTTCAAAATTGACTACGTTGGGATAAGTGCGCTGCAATCCCGTCGGTTTGTAAGTGCCATGGAAATCTATCATCAGCTTGTATTTGCCGGCAATCTCTGCCGCTCTTCGATGGAAATCCACCATCAACTGATCGTCCCTGTCCATAAAATCCAGTTTGAAGCCCTTGACACCCATCTTCGCATAATGTCGGCATATCCCCTCCATGTCTTTATCGAAAGCGAAATATCCTGCCCAGAGGATGATCCCGACATTTCTGGCTGCAGCGTAAGCGATCAGTTCTTCCAGGTTGATTTCCGGCACCACCTGGTAAAGGTCTGCTTTGCCGTAGACCGACCATCCCTCGTCCAGGATGACATATTCAATGCCATTTCTGGAAGCAAAATCAATATAATATTTATACGTATCGTTATTGATTCCCGTCTCAAAATCCACCTGCGAGAGGTTCCAGTTATTCCACCAATCCCAAGCGACTTTCCCCGGCTTTATCCAGGAATAGTCCGATTCGTAGGCAGGCGTAGCTAATTTGTAGATCAGGTCGTTGTCGAGCAATTCTTTATCTTGTTCTGCAATGATCAGCGCCCGCCAAGGCAGGCTGGCATTGCCCTGCAGTTTTGCTATATAGGATTCCCGCTCTTTCACCTCGCCTTTCAGTCCTCTAACGGCCTGCACGACCGTTTTGGGGTAGGGCGGGAACACGCCCTTGATGGTAGTCGAACCATCGAAATTCGACAAATACATGCCCGGATAATCCATTAAATCCGCTTCCGTCACACAGATTTTCTTGTTGTTTGCCCCATCAATCAACACCGGCGCGAAGGCCAAGCGCTTCTTATCCCACTGCGAAACAGGGATATGGACGTACAGATTTTGAAACGCGCTGTAAAACTGCGCATTGAGCGTTCCGTCCTTCTCCCGTGGTTTCACGTATGGGAGATATACCGTGTTGTCGGCAGGCAGATTGAATTGCACCCGTTCTTCGTTGACGATGACGGGATCTTTTCCGGTATAGACGAAGCGGTAAGCCACCCCGTCGTCGTAAGCCCTGAAAACAACGGCATAATTGCCCTTGAATCGGAGGTTCAATTCGTTGTAACAATCTGTAATTTCTTTCTTCTTATATACAGGAGGATAGATTTTGTTGTCCACATGCCGTTTATCGTATTTTTGCAATTTCGGAGCAATGCCGAACGACATCCCGTTTTCGAGCATGACAGCGATCGGCGATTTGCTGATCAATTCGTCTCCGTCATGGAAAATAGCATATTGCAATTCTAGGTTGATATCGATTTCAACGGCGATCTTGTTGTTTGGCGAATTGAGCCGGAATTGCTTTTGAGCGGCTAAACCAATGGGCATCAACAATAAGCAGATAATACAGTATTTCCAATACATGACCTTCATTGTTTAAAAATTTCTTTCTTGGGAATCTCCCATTGATCCGTCCGGAAAGGAATCAGCGGGATTCCAAACGTGGTGGTGACATTGGCCTTGGGAAAGTTTTTGAAAGCATAACGCACAGCGACCGGCGACTTGACACTGTCGGAAGAGACTTCTATCTGATTCTTCCACCACAACAAACGCGATTTCGCAGGATAAAACCGTTGATCTGCGCCGGCTATCTCAAATCCGTTTACCGAATGAATATGGATGTCATTGAATCCCGCCAGGCTGTTGGGCGCCATGGCGTCGCTCGCATCCGATACATTGTTGAAAGAAAGAATCGCTAACGAATCTTTTACTTCCATCGACTTGAAAGTAGGCGCATCGAGCGGCAACCCTTCGACGCCATAATCGTGCTGCAGCGCGAGGAATGCCAAACGCATGCCGACTTCTTTTTTCTTTGGAGGGTGAATGTTAGACTGATGCCCGATATCCGTCGTGCCGGCAATGCCTGTGTGCGGGACTTCGGCTACAACCTTTGTCTGCGCCTCGACCGTCAATGCCAACGACCGCAGATCCGCTCCATCATAATTGTAAGGCGCCAACTGCACCATGTAAAAAGGCATTTTGTCATTATTCCACAAATGACGCCACAATGCAATCATCCTGGTCAATAGATCTTTATAATCGAAATACGCCTCGCGGTTCGATTCTCCCTGATACCAGATAAACCCTTTGGCCTGATAACGAATCAGCGGATGAATCATCCCGTTGTACAATACCGCAGCCTTGTTGGGCCCGTCGCCGGAAAAAGCAATCGTCTGATTGATATTCGGCAGTTTAGAGATGCTCTCTTCGGTCATCCATGCTTCGATTCGGGTGCCGCCCCAACTGGTAGCGATCAAACCAATCGGGACATCCAATGCCTCGTGAAGCATTTTTCCGAAATAATACGCTACTGCCGAAAATGCGCTTACACTGGCATAATCCGAAATCAGCCATTTTCCCCCTTTGCAGTCGTCCTGCGGGGTGTCGACGGCGTTCTTTTCTACTGTAAACAAGCGAATATCAGGATATTTCTTCGCTTCGATGATCGTTTCGAGCGATCCCTCGTTGTACTGGTTGATAAAACCACATATCGGAAATTCCATATTCGACTGCCCGGAACATATCCATACTTCGCCCAACAATACATTGTTGAGGATCAGTTCTTCTCCGTCATTCAGGGTGATGGAATAAGGGCCTCCTGCTTCGCCTGTCTGAACTTTGACTGCCCAGTTTCCGCTTTTATCCGCTTTTGTTTTATAGGCTTTGTTGTTCCAAGAAGTGCGGACAGCAATCTCTTTTCCGGTGTCGGATTTTCCCCACAGATTGACTTCGGCATGGCGTTGCAGCACCATATTGTCGCCCAGCAGGCGAGGGAGCTCAATCTTCGCGTTCACTGACAGCAAAATACCCACCAACATCAGAAATAAGCTAAAATACCTTTTTCTCATGATACATAGATTTTTATCAATAATTCAATCATTTTTACACTATTTTTAATCATTTATTTGCAATATTATAATAAAAAATCCGCAATCGGAAACAATAAAACGACCGAAGTAGTCCCATTTTTGAATAATCTAAATGTAAAAATTTGAAAATAAGTACGATATAATTGTTCAATTCGGACTGGAAAGTAGTTTCACATACTAAATTTTTTTATGAAAATAGCGGAAGATATGAAATATTTTTGTTTTTATTTTTTTATTCTGCTTTTTCTCTTTACATTTGAATCCGGTATGTTGAATAGACTACCTAAGAAGATAATTAGCTATATTTCATTAATATGAAAATTCCATATATCATCGCATATTGTATTTTTTCTTGCTTGTTTCTGAACGAGGGATTCGCATTGGATACTCATTTGCTGCGGGCGTTGGATGCTGAATTGAAAAATAGAGGCAATTATATGAAAACGAAAGAAAATCGAATCGACAGCCTGAAGCATCTGTTTTCAGATACGATGTCTGTCCGGTCAAAATTTCTTTTATATGGTCAAATTTACGATGAATACGCCACTTATCGGTTCGATTCTGCCATGAATTATGTGATGAAAAAAGAAAAGCTCGCCCTCCGGCTGGACGATGATTACTACAGATTGGATGCCGATCTGGACTATATTTCGTTGTTGTCGACGGCAGGACTGATCAAAGAGGCCATGGATAAACTGGAGTCGATCGACCGATCTAAGATCACGGCGGATTTGTTGCTAAAATACTATGAAACCTCCGAATGGGCCTATCAGAAAGCCCGTATCTACGTGAACGACTCGGTTTTTTTTCCTGAATATTTCGATATCAACATGGCTTATGTAGATTCGGTTTATATGCACCTGCCGGTCAATTCGTTACGCTATAAAACCTACGAAGGGTATATTTTGAAAACCAACAGCGAATACGCGAAAGCGGAGAAGGTGCTGTTGGAAGTGTATCGCCAGCTGGAGGTCTCAACCCGGTTGTATGCCATCGTCACTTACTATCTGGCCTCGTTGTATAAAATTACCGAAAACAACGAAAAATTTGAGGAGTTTATCATCAAATCCGCCATATCCGACCAAGTATGCGCATTGAAAGAAAACCTGTCGCTGCAAACGCTGGCGTTCTATTTATACCAGGAAAAACCCGATGAAGTGGAACGGGCATACCAATATATTCAGATCTCGATGGATGATGCCAAGTTCTTCAACAACAGGGTGCGGGCGGTGCAGATAGGGTATAAATTGCCGGTTATCATCTCGACGTACAAGACAAAAAACGACCTGGAAAAGCGCAAATTGAAACTCTCGATATTCATCGTGTTGGTGCTGCTGCTGTTGACAATCGTGTTTCTGATGTATATATTCAAGCAAATGAAGCTGCTGAATAAAAACAGCGAGGAATTGGGATTCTTAAACCATCAGCTGTACGAAATAAACGAACGATTGAAGGACGCCAACAAAACGAAAGAAAAATATGTCGGGTTTTTTATTGGGTTGTGCTCTTCGTACGTAGATCAGATGAACAAATACCGAAAGATCGTTTCCCGAAAAATATTGGCCAATCAGGTCGACGATCTATTGAATCAAACCCGTTCTCCCGAAAAAACGGATGTCCTGCTGTCGGAATTTATGCAAAATTTCGACAGGGCTTTCCTCAAACTCTATCCCACTTTTATTGAAGAAATGAACGCTTTATTGGACGACGATCAGCAAATTACGCTAAAGAAAGAAGAAATATTGAACTCCGAGTTGCGCATTTACGCACTCATACGATTGGGTATTCAGGATAATTCCAAAATCGCCTCATTCATGCGATATTCGGTGCAGACCGTTTATAATAAAAGGACGAAACTGAGAAATAAAGCAAAAGGCAACCGCGAAGATTTTGAGAGCAATGTGATGAAAATCGGGATTTGATGGGGTAGGGCCATTTCTTCAATCGGCTACAAGAGCTACATCAATATCCGACCACTCATAAAGAGCCTGATCACGATAATAACTGCCAATTATTTAAAAAAATATTGATATATCTATTTATCTCTATTTATATATTTATATATTTATATATTTATATTGTCAAAGTCAATGGAATCGCTAAAAAGGTGGTCATGGAATAGAAACTCACCAGAGGGTGGTCAATTTGAGCCGGATGCGGATGCGGATGACTCAATCTCGTACATAACTTTGCATCAGTTCGGAAACCGATTTGCAACGCACGGTTTTCCCTGCTTTTGCCTCGGCAATTGATTTGTCCAAACTCGGAAGATTTAAACCGTCAGTGACCTCATCAAGACAAAAGAGCAAAATTTCCAATTGTTTACCAACATACTGCTTCGGAATATCCAACGGAAATGTTGTCTGTTGCGGTGTTATAACTGTTCGTATCATATTTCAATATAATAATTATCGTCGCAAATATAACTATTTTTTTCATCTTACAAACATTTTTATGCCTGAAAAAACAGCGGTCATCCACATTCGACCCTGGACGTGTCGAAAGCGCAAAAACGACAACTATCCGCTACCAACAATTCATCCCTAACGGGATGTTTAGCTCACCAAAAAATCATTACGAATTAACTAACCACCAACCACTAACAACTAACAACTGATTATTTCCCCGTCTCGCCGCTCATTTTTTTTCCTATTTTCTTGCATATTTCCCAAAAATATCCGAACTTTGTAAACAAGTTGTACATCTTTTTTAATACTCGTTAATTATGCAAAACAAAACAAAACAAAACAAAACAAAACAAAACAAAACAAAACAAAACAAAACAAAACAGGTAAACTTTCATTCTGGTCGAGTGGCGTTTTGCTGTTTGCGCTGACAATCTTTAACATAAACTTTTTGCATGCGCTCCCTCCGTCAGTTCTAAACAAGCCGATGCCGACAATATTGCAACTTCCGGGGCAGCCTGCGGATTTTCGGATTACCTCACATATCATTAATATCAACGTTCCTTCGGTAGATGCCGCTGATTGGACAGAAGCAAAAGAACTCAATTATATCAAACGTGTATTTGACATCATTCCGGATAAACATTTTTTGATTCTGTGTTATGATGGCTTTTATTATGTGTCAGGCTATACGACCGCCCATTCATTTCATGTTCAAAATCATGTTCAAAATATTGGAATAGGCCCACTTGATAATTCGGAATCATATAATTCCAATAAATTATTGCGTATCACAAGATTACTGGTAGGCAGTGACATCAACCCCAATATTGTTACACATGAAATATTCCATCAATGGTGTACTCACAAGGGTACATCAAACGAATTAAATTATTGGCTCGCAGATCCGTCCAGTCATACCGGATTGGTGGAAGATAATACCACTGTTTTTGAGAATTTTCGACGTAAATTTCAACAGACAGGCCCCAATCTTTTTTCCTACAGACAGGGGTATTCATCAGGTTTTGCCGGACGATTGGAAGGCTATCTTGCCGGTCTGTGGGATGCGCCGGACAATCTGGTGACAATCAAAAATTATTGGCATGATTATGATATTGTAACTTTCACCGATCTCGGGGATTACGCTGAGGATTTTGCTTTGGTTGAAAATGTAAAGGGAGATGCGCTTGTAACGCTGTCAAAATCAGATCTCTTCAACTTATATGGAGGCGAAAGAATACCGAGTTATCGGACAAGCGATAACAATTATGACGCTGCGATTGTCCTGTTCACAACCAACGGGTTTCTGAGCGATGACAGCCTGAAGCTGTTTCATTATCGTTCTGTGGTATTGGAGACAGAAAAATCGGCAAGTGAGTATGTGGAAAAATACAATGAGGTTTTTTATACTCGTGCAGTCCATAATGTTTATGAAGGTACGCCGGAATATGGTCTCGCCATGGTAAACCCATACCATGCCAGCTTTAAAAAACTGCATTTCAAAACACAAATTTTTGCAGAATACAATGACAACGGTATCGACACGTTCAAGTCGGATGCCGATCCATCGATATGGACGTACGGAAACGAATTATTTGTGAACGCGCCATTTAATAATACAACAGTCAAGGTTTTCACTTTGGCAGGGGTGCAATTCAGGCAGCAACAGATCCAGTCGGGTATCACACGCCTCACACTTCCTCAAGGAATTTATATTGTCAAAGTCAATGGAATCGCTAAAAAGGTGGTCATGGAATAGCTATCCGAAACACCTATCAAAATAAAAACGCGATAAGGGGGATAAATATTTGGTCAATTCATAATAAAGCCGTATTTTTGTATTAAAAATAAAGACAGAAACATTATAAAATACGTAAAAAGCATGAAAAATTCAGTTTTAGTGCAAGCAAAAGTTCCAATAGAAGTAAAAGAAACTTCTGAGCAGATTTTGAACGATTTTGGTTTGGATTTGTCCACTGCCATTCGTATGTTCCTGTTTAAAGTCAAACAAACCCGCTCAGTGCCGTTTTCTATCGGCTATGAGAACAGTGATAATCCACCGAAAGTTTCCAAGGAGTTTTCGGATTACCTGCTTTCCACACTGAAAGATATCGAACAAGACAAAAATATTCTGCATTTTGCTGATAATGAGGAGGGGCTACATTATTTGGAAAAACTGATGAAATGAAAATCGAATACCACCGAAACTTTACTAAGCAATTTGAGAAACTCCAACGAAACGAGCAAGTTCGCGTGATAGAAGTATTAAAACTGTTTGCAAATGAGCCATTTGCAGAAAAATTACGCAATCATCAATTGAAAGCGAAATTATCCAAGTTTCGTTCTATTAGCGCAGGTGGTGATATCCGACTGCACTATTATGAAAAAGAGCCTAATCACGTAATTGTTGTTTTTGTTGCAATAGGCTCACATTCAGAGTTGTATTAGTTTAATAAATGTAATTGCTTTTTTATTCTGGCGGTTAGCGCCCGATCAATCTCCAATTCAACAGCATAAGATTCAAAATTTGTTGCTGCTGTCTTCGTAAGGATGTTTGGCTCACCGGAAAATCATTACGAATTAACTAACCACCAACCACTAAATGTAATACTTTATATTGAAGTATGGAAAAAAAAGTTACTTTTGCATCACTTTACAGATGCGAATATGGATAATAATGAACTGTTTCAGATAGATATTCATCGAATAGTGAGTGAGAAACTGGGAAATCGCCGGAAAATTCCGAAATTCCTCACGCGATTGCTGGCCTGGATCGTCAAACAGGACGGACTCAATGCGTTTCTCCGTTATAGTGGTACGGCAGTGGGGGTTGAAACCATGCGCAATGCCGTCGACTATTTCGATATCCACCTGAACCTGATTCATCCCGAAAAGATTCCTAAAGAAGGCAAGCGCTTGATTTTTGTGTCGAATCATCCGTTGGGCGGATTGGACGGCATTTGCCTCTCCGCCGTGTTGGGCAACTTGTTTGATGGGAAAATCAAATACCTGGTCAACGATTTGCTGTATTTCATCAAACCGCTGCAACCGCTGTTTATTCCGATCAACAAACACGGCTCGCAGGCAAAACAGGACATGTTGTCACTCAATGCCGCGTTTTTGTCAGATAATCAGATCATCACTTTCCCGGCAGGCTTGTGTTCGCGAAAACAACACGGAATCATTGCCGACATGGAATGGAAAAAAATGTTCGTCTCCAAAGCCATTGAATACCACCGCGATGTTGTTCCCATCTACTTTGAGGCTGCCAATTCCGCTTTCTTTTATCATTTAGCAACCATTCGAAAGCGATTAAAATTGAAATTCAACCTGGAGATGTTGTTCTTGCCCCGTGAAATGTTTAAGGCGAAAGGTTCGACTTTTACCCTGTATTTCGGCGAACCGATTCCCTGGCAAACATTCGATTCTTCCAAGAGTATGCCGGAATGGGCGGAGTGGGTGAAGCAAATGGTTTACGAATTAAAAAACAACAAATAAATCCATCGGCTTGCTCTTAACGGCAAAAGAAAATATTGAGCAAATACAACCTGAAAAACCATGACGACTGATCTGATGTATACTGTTTGGAAAAATTTTCAGTCCGGAAGCAAAGAAGCATTTGCAACCATTTACAACCTTTACCTCGACTCGCTCTACCATTATGGGATCAAGTTGTGCCCTGATAAAGAATTGGTAAAAGATGCCATTCAGGAAATATTTCTTGACCTGTACCTCAAACGCGAAAAAATCAATACGGAACCTGAAAAATTAAAATATTACCTTCTTTCAGCCTTGAAACACAACCTGATAAAGAAAATTCAGCGCGAAAAAATATTCTCCGACGAAGAATTTGAATCCCTGTTCCTGCCCGAATACAATATCGAAGAGGCGATCATCGACAACGAAGAAGCGCGGGAAATAAAATATCGGGTGGGAACGGCGCTCAAAAAATTGCCCTCAAAACAGAAAGAAGCGCTCTACCTGCGATATAACGAATTGATCGCTTATCCCGAAATTGCAAAAATTATGGATATCTCGATCGAATCGGCACGAAAACAAGTGTACAGGGCAATTAAAACCCTCCGCGAACTACTGTCCTAGCCCACGCCGGTTCATGTCATTTCTCCTTAAGAAAAAATAACTTTTCAAAAAAAAACGAAAAAACTGTCCACATTTGAGCAATCAAAGTCCTCTTTAAATAAGACCTACAATTGGTATATGGAAAAATTAAGCAAATACCTCGAAGACGACAACTTTATCCATTGGGTGTTTTCGCCCAATGAAGAATTGGAAGCCTGGTGGTTGACTTTTGAGACGGAAAATCCGCAAGAAAAGCAATCAATCCTTTCGGCGCGAAAGATTCTTTATTGCCTGCAAACCAACAACAAACAGCTCACTGATGAAGAAAAAATCCACCTGTTTACCAACATATTGAAACAAATCGAAGAGAAACAGGAAAAGCGCGCGAAATTGAGGGTTTTCCTCGGATTGCTGAAGTACGCAGCCGTGGCTGTCTTGTTCTTTGCAGCCGGCGCATTGCTGTTTTACAGGTTCGACAACCATCATCCGCAACTCTACACCCAAAAAATGGAAGAATCATTCTCCGGAGACGTTGTTCGGTTGATTCGTCCGGATGGCGAGAGTATCGTATTCGATGAACCGCAATCGCATATCGAACACCGCGCCGACGGCCGGGTGATCGCGAACAGCAATGTGTTATCCCCCTCACAGCCGACAAAAAAAGACGCTTCTGCTCTCAACCAACTCATCGTTCCTTTTGGCAAAACCTCCGAAATTGTATTACCCGACGGCACAAAAGTCTACCTCAATGCCGGCAGTCGACTCATCTATCCCGACACGTTCGTCAATAAAAACCGGGAAGTATTCTTATCCGGTGAAGCATTCTTCGAAGTAAATCACGACAGCAAACACCCCTTTGTTTGCCAAACTTCCGACATCCGCATCAAGGCATTGGGCACCAAGTTTAATGTCTCGGCTTACCCTTCCGACAACATGATCGAAACCGTGCTTACCGAAGGAAAAGTAAGGCTGGAGCACAACAACACAAATCTGTTTGATGAATCCATCGATATGATTCCCAGCCAACTTGCGGAAATCAACAAAACCGATCGTCAAGTAAAACTGTATCTGGTCGATACCGACAATTACACCCTTTGGAAAGATCAATTATTGAAATTTGAAAGCGCTGACTTAAGCCGAGTAATAAAAAAACTGGAACGTTACTACAACATCCATTTTATTTACGCGGATCCGATGTTGGGCGTCATCAAAATTTCAGGAAAACTCGAATTGGATGAAAATCGGGACGAAATCATCAACAGGGTCGCTGTCGCCGCTGCGGTAAAAATTAAAAATATTGGAAATGACGATTATGAAATAGGAAAATAAAGTGTTGTATCATTTATAATAATAGAAATCATGAAAAAAACCCGAAAAATTCATTTCCTTTCTCCGGAAAGAGAGATTTACTCGTTTAGAAGGACGATGCTGACGCTATTTTTTGCCTTGTCGACATTGTCTTCTTTCGGAATAAACCACCAACTTGCGGAGATACAATTATCGCTGAAACTCGAAAATGCGACCATCCAGCAAGTGATTGGAACTATTGAACAACAGACCGGTTACGTCTTTTTGTATAAAGATGAAATATTTGACCGGAAACAGCGCTACTCTGTAGATTTTCAACAAATCTCGTTCGAGGATTTATTGAAATCGGTTTGCGAAACTGCCAAAGTGGATTACGAAATTCGCAATGACCGGCAGATTATCCTGAAAGAAAGAAGCAAAAAAGCTGAAACCAATCGCTTGATTGTCAGTCAAAACCGGCCTGTTACCGGCGTGATCACCGACGCCAAAGGAATCCCGGTCGCCGGCGCTTCGGTGATGGTAAAAGGTACGCAAACCGGCACCGTAACGAACGAAGATGGCGTATTCTCTCTCCCCAACATCCCAACGGGCGCCACACTGGTGTGCTCATTTCTCGGAATGAAAACCCAGGAAGTGATCGTTGGAACACGTGCAAACCTCTCCGTGGTGTTGCAGGAAGACGCTGTCGTTATCGATGAAGTGGTAGCTATCGGTTACGGCATACAGAAACGCGCTACCGTGACCGGCTCGGTGGCTTCGGTGCAGGGAGGCGAACTGGTAAAGATGCCAAGCACCAACCTGGCACAATCATTGACAGGCCGCATGACCGGCGTTATCGTCAATACACGCGGATCCGCTCCCGGAACTGAAAGCGTGGATTTGTACATTCGTGGGAAAAGCAGTTGGCAGGGAGGCAGTCCGCTGATTATCATTGATGGCATTGCCAACCGTTCCGGATTTGAACGACTGAACCCCAACGATATCGAAAGCATCTCCGTGCTGAAAGACGCTTCGGCGGCCATCTACGGCTCCCGAGCCGCCAATGGCGTCATCTTGATTACTACAAAACACGGTAAAGAAGGGAAACCAACCATCGAATATACCGGCGATTATGGCCTTACCGCACCCACACGCGTCCCGGAAATGGCTCGTTCATGGCAAAATGCAACCTATTTTACCGAGGCGAAACGTAGCGGTTATATCTGGACAGACGACGAAATCGCCAAGTTCAAAGCCGGATCCGATCCTAACCTGTATCCCAATTACGACTTGCGCGATTACATCCTGGCGGACTTCGCTCCACAAACGACGCATACCATCTCGCTGCGAGGAGGAAATAATAATGTAAAATACTATTTATCAGGAAGGTATCTGTATAAAGCATCCTTCTTCAAGGACGGCATCGACGACTACAATTCCTATCAATTACGCGCCAATGTCGATGCTCAGGTAACCAATAATTTTTCTGTCGGAGTGAATGTCCTGGGTCGTAGAGATGACGTCATGAGGGCTTTGGGTTCTTCTACCATGGATGGCGTGGATGTCGGTTTCTTTGAATGGCTGTCGGCTTACGAACCTACAAAACCGATCCTCTACGAAAACGGATTGCCTGCGCCGATGTATGGCACCAATCTGGTTGAAATGATTAAAGGCAAGAGCGGTACGAAAGATGACAGAACAAATACAATCAATTCACAATTCACTGCCCGATGGGATCTTCCTTTCATCACCAAGGGGCTATTCCTGGAAGGTACTGCCGCGTATGACTATGCGAACGTCAGAACAAAACAGTTCTCGAACAGTTTCGACTTCTACCAGTACGACAATTCGACCGGTGAATATACCAACCTGAATGTTAACCCAACCATGAGCCGCAGTCTATACGATTATTACTACAATTCTTATCGTTATACACTCAATGGAAAATTAGGCTATGAGCAGAAATTCGGCGACCACAACATCAATGCATTTGTCGCATACGAACAGTACTCGATTGATACGGAATGGATATCAGCTTCGCGCAGCACCTTCCTGTCCGATCAAATTCCATACCTCTTTGCCGGTGACGCCAACACACAAAAGAATGACGGCTCCGGTTCCGAATATGCCTACCGCAATATGTTCGGACGATTTGCCTATACTTACATGGACAAATATATGCTGGACTTCACTTTGCGTCGCGATGAATCGCTGAAATTCCCGGAAAACAAACGGGTAGGGTGGTTCCCCGGCCTTTCCGCTGGTTGGAGACTCTCGGAAGAACAGTTTATGAAAGAACAGTATGATTTTGTCGATAACTTGAAACTGAGAGCGTCGTGGGGACAGATGGGTAGCGACAATGTGGGCGATTTCCAGTATTTGGCAACCGCTACGCTGAACAGTACCTTCGACAGTTATGTACTGGGCAATCCCGCTTCGGTAGTCTCAACGCTGAGCTTTTCGGGAACTCCCAATACGAATATCTCATGGGAAGTGGCGAATACCTACAATGCAGCGCTCGAAGGCTCGTTGTGGAATGGCCTGCTGGGGTTTGAACTCGAATATTTCTTCTCTAAACGCAGCAATATCCTCGCAACACGCAATGCTTCCGTACCGGTATACACCGGTATGACTCTGCCTGCAGAAAATATCGGTAAAGCACAGAATAAAGGCTTTGAAATTGTGTTGAGTCATGCCAGAAAAGACGGCGATCTGTCTTATAAAGTTTCAGGCAACTTCAGCTACAATGCCAATAAAATTATTTACATGGACGAATCACCGAATGTCCCTGATTATCAACGAAGAGAAGGACATCCAATCGATTCTTATCTGCTTTACCTGACCGATGGCATCTTCAATACACAGGAAGAATTTGACGCCACCACTTCCAAACGTGCCGGCGCTCAATTGGGCGATATCAAATACCTCAATCGCGACGATATAGAGGCTATCGACAACCTGGATATGGTGAGACTCTACGAATCAAGCATCCCGAAAATGATCTTCGGATTGATCTTCGATGCCTCCTGGAAAGGATTCGATTTGAATATACTGTGGCAAGGTCAAGCAGGCGCAAAAACCTACGTCAATCCAACAATCAGAAACGGCGACATCAATATCCCGATGTGGATGTACGAAAACCGCTGGACACCCGAAAACGCTGCAAACGCCACAATGCCTCGCGCTTTTTATCACCGTTCCGAAAGCTACAATACCCTTACTTCGGATTTCTGGTTGAGAGACGCCTCGTTCTTAAGACTGAAAAGCCTCGAATTGGGTTACAATCTGCCTGCAAACATCGCCCGCAAAGCTTCATGCAAGAATGTCCGACTTTACGTGAGCGGACTGAATCTATTGCTGTTTGACAAAATCAAAGATTATGATCCGGAAATTGTCAATACGGTGGGCGTTTTTTATCCGGCAACCAAAGTTTACAACTTCGGCGTGAATCTTACTTTCTAAAACACAGTTAAAAATAAAAAATTATTGACGTATGAAAACAATATATCAATTTTCGCTGATTTTAGCGCTTTTTGCTTCTGCCTGCAGCAGTGACTTGATGGATAAAATGCCGCTCGATAAATTCTCGGAATCAGCGGTGTGGAACGATCTCAATCTGACGGAAGCATACGTGAACTATCAATACAAAGTGCTCCCGAAAATCGGTTGGTACGAATGGATTCGCGCTCATCAACTGGGGACTTTCACCGACGAAACCGTACACAAATACGGCTACAACAACGTTCAAGACTATTGGCGCGGTCTGATGGGGCCTTCTCTGGTAACGGGAATCGATGTCTGGCGCTATCATTATCAATTCATCAAAGGATGCAATGTGTTTCTTCAAAGTATCGACAAAGTGCCTGCCAATTCGGATGATGAAAAAGATAAGAAAGCGCGCATGGAAGGAGAAATTTACGCACTGCGGGCGTGGAGCTATATGGACCTCGCCGCTCGTTATGGGGGAGTAGTCCTCGTGACGGAACCTTTCGAGCTTGACGATGACTTCGCCAGAGAACGAAGCTCGTTTGATGAAACCGTGGACCTGGTGATAGATGACTTGGATAAAGCAATCGCCCTTCTTCCGGAGAGCTATTCGGGAGACAAAGATTGGGGACGCATCACAAAAGGCGCAGCCATGGCCATGAAGTCGCGGATGCTCCTCTATGCAGCTTCCCCTTTATTCAATACGTCGAACGATAAATCGAAATGGACGGCTGCAGCTGAAGCAGCGAAAAAAGTGATCGATTTGGGACTCTACGTATTGGAACCGGACTATAAACAACTGTTCCTTGAAAACAAAAACGACGAAATCATCCTCAGTCGCGGAAATGATAACATCAACGATGATGGTTACTTCGGGTATTTCGGAGTAGTGGAAGGTGTCGGCGGCGGCATCGATGGTAACGGCTATGCATCGGGGTGGTCTACTTCGATGGTAACACAAAATATGGTTGACGCTTTCGAAATGATCGATGGCACACCTTTCGACTGGAATAATCCCGAACACAGAGCCAATCCATATAAAAATCGTGATCCGAGGTTCGATGCCAGCGTAACCCACGACGGCACTTCCTGGATCGCAGATTCGCTTATTCAATTTTGGATCTGCGAGAAATCAAACAACTATACGAAAAATCCGTTCGACTCCGATTTTGAAATTGACTATACCGTCTACGGAAGAAACAGTGTGGGAAATCCCGGACAACGGCAAGATTGCCCCGAAATGGGCTATATTTATCAGAAAGCCATGAATCCGAAATACGATACCAACGCCGAACAATATCCATACAGTGTGCCCTGGATCATTTTCCGTTATGCGGAAATTTTGCTTAACTACGCCGAAGCTCTCTACGAATCCGGTGGATCTGAAGATATTGTGCGGACTTATTTAAATCAAGTTCGCAGCAGGGTAGGGATGCCTAAAATCACCGCTTCCGGAAGCGAACTGCGGAAGAAAATACAGCACGAACGCCGTATTGAACTCTGCTTTGAAGCCCATCGCTATTTCGATGCCCGCAGGTGGAAAACCGCCGTGGAAGACTTCAGCCAACCGGCAAAAGGAATCCGCATTGTGAAAGACAAATCGTCCGACAAAATGGTGTATAATGTTTTTGAGTTTCAGCAACGTACTTGGCCTGAAAAATATTATTTACAGCCAATTCCACAATACGAACTGGATAAAATCAGTTTAAATCAAAATCCCGGATATTAATAACATAACTAATATTGATAATTAATAAATTTTATTTATGAAAAAGTGTATTTTTTTATCTTTAGTCCTCTTTTTAGGACACCTTTCTTTTGCTCAAAAATTCGAACAATTGGCCAAAACGCCACCCATGGGTTGGAACAGCTGGAACAAATTCGGATGCAATGTTAGTGAAAAACTCCTCATGGAAATCGCTGATGCCATGGTGAGTAGCGGGATGAAAGATGCCGGTTATGAATACGTCGTCATCGACGACTGCTGGCAGGTTGACCGCGACGAGAATGGAGAAATCGTGGTAGATAAAGACCGATTTCCTAACGGCATGAAATACCTGGCGGACTACATCCATTCCAAAGGATTGAAATTTGGAATTTATTCGTGTGCAGGCACTAAAACCTGCCAAGGTCGACCCGGCGGTCGCGGCTATGAATTTCAGGATGCTAGAACTTATGCCCGTTGGGGGGTTGACTACTTGAAATACGACTGGTGCAACTCTTCTACCCAGAATCCCAAAGCCTCGTACGAAATCATGCGGGATGCGCTTTACAAAGCAGGACGGCCTATTGTCTTCAGCCTGTGTGAATGGGGCGGATCGAAACCTTGGGAATGGGCCAAAAATGTCGGACACCTCTGGCGTACCACCGGCGATATTGTCGATCGTTGGGATGCCATGATCGGGATATTCGATTTGCAGAAAGACCTTGCAAAGTATGCCGGTCCTGGCCACTGGAACGATCCCGACATGCTCGAAGTGGGGAATGGCGGCATGAGCGCGGAAGAATACAAAACCCACTTCTCTCTCTGGTGTATGCTGGCTTCTCCTTTGATGGCCGGGAATGACCTCAGAAAAATGGACGATGCTACACTGCAAATATTGACAAACAAAGATCTCATTGCCATCAATCAGGATTCATTGGGCATACAGGCATTCTGCATGCGCGATAACGGCGATTACGAAATATGGGTAAAACCACTGAATAACAAAGAAAAAGCCGTCTGTCTGCTCAATAAGGGCGACGAAACAAAAACGGTAGAAGTCAACCTCTTAACGCTATTGAAGGCAAACAACAGCTACTGGTCGACCGATCCGTACGTAATGAAAAACTATGTCGTCAGAGATTTGTGGGAACATCAGAATTTGAAACTGAAAGCCGATGAATACATCATCAAAGTGACCATGCCTCCTCATTCGGTCAAAGTATACCAATTTATTAAAAATCAATAAAATGCAAAGATTTAAAACCCTGTCGTTTTGTTTTCTGATTTGTTTCAGTTATGTCGGCGCCCAAACGGAACCCGCCAACGTGCCTGCAAAAATCACACTCAATAAAAATCAAATCATCGTTTCGTACAATAAAAAAGTGATTTTTCAAGGAGAAATAAAGTCGGAACAACCGGTTAAACAGTATGAAGTTTCTTTTAACGAAGGAGAAAAAGTCAATCAAGTGCTTATGTTTCAAGGGAGAAACATCACGATTGAAGGCGAAATTTCCGGCAGTGAACAAGCTTTTCCCTGTGAAGCGGATCGCCGTATTTCTAATAAATATGATCCGGTACGACACTCGGTTGGATTGAGCCACAGCCGTCTCAACAGAGCGGTTTACGATCGGCAGGACGACTGGGTTTTATCGGTGGACGAACAGTCAGCGAAAGTGCTGATCACACCGCTTCAAGTCGGAAAATTCAAAATTTCGGTGCAAGGCAGAGAAATCTGCTTCCGCTTTCGTCCGCATTTCTACCAAATTCACAAGGGCTTAACTTACTACAAACCTTGGGAATACCGACTTTCTAAAAAACCGGTCGTCGGCTGGTGTTCATGGTTCGCATTTTGGAATCGCGTCACAGAATCGGATATCTGCCGCACAGCCGATGTGCTGTCGGAAAAACTGGTCCCCTATGGACTCGAATACCTGCAAATCGACGACGGATACCAAAGCGACCCCATCGGGATTCCGGAAAATTGGTTGACTGCCAACGAAAAATTCCCGAATGGGATGAAATACCTGGCCGACTACATCGCTTCAAAAAACCTCCAGCCGGGCATTTGGACGAATGTCAGCTTCCAGGACAGAAAAGTGGCGACCGCCGACAAAGATTTGTTCGTACTCGACAGCAAAGGAAACCCGGCCAATGGCCAATGGATCGGATACATCATGGATGGCTCAAACCCCAAAACCATTGAAACACTCATCAGTCCGGTGTACAACGGATTGAAAGCAATGGGCTGGAAATATTTCAAAGTTGACGCACTCCGGCATTTGCGCTACGACGGCTACAACAGTTTTGCCGATTTTTTCAAAAAGAAAAATGTCTCTCGCACTGAGGCTTTCCGAAATGTACTACGGTCGGTACGCAATGAGATAGGACAGGATAATTATATGCTGGCGTGTTGGGGCATCCGTCCCGAACTGATCGGGATCGCTGATGCTTGCCGTATCGGCACCGATGGTTACGGACTTGGAGGATTGTCGCAATACAATTCGTTCAACAACGTGGTGTGGCAAAATGACCCCGATCACATCGAGGCTTTCGGCGAATATGCTTATCGCGATTGTATGGCTACTTCGTTGACCGGTTCTTTGTATATGATTACCGATAAGCCTGAAAATTACGAAAAAGGGAATATTGAGCCGATCATTCGCAGCATTCCGGTACTCCATACGCTACCCGGACAAATTTATGACGTCGATCCGACACGTTCCATGTATCTGGATCGCGTAGACGCAGAAATATCGGGAAACGGAGAACGAATCTTCGATGCAGCCCCCACTTCTTTCAATGATCTTTTCCTGTTGGAAATAAATAAACCTTACGAAAACTGGATGCTGGTGGGACGTACCGGCGAACGGGTGAATTACCTCGGATTTGAACGTCTTGGTCTGGACAGGGAAGAAAAATACCTCGTATTCGATTTTTGGCATAAAAAATATTTGGGATCTTTCAACGACGGTTTTGCTCCGGGCGATATCGATCCTGCATTTAAATGCCAATTGTTTTGTATCCGAAAAGAGGAAACGCACCCGCAATTGGTTGCAACAAACAGGCATATTTCGTGCGGAGCGCTGGAAATCAGCGATCTGGAGTGGAAAAACAACCGGCTTTCAGGCAAAAGCGAACTGGTTGCCGATGACGAATATGTGATTTATATCCTCGAACCCAAAGGGTTCGGATTTTCAGGCGTCGAATGTGAGAACGCCACTGTGGTAAGTTCCCAGATGAAAAATAACCTCCGCGAAATCCATTTGAGTAGTCCGCAAAAGACGATAGCGCAATGGGAAGTGATTTATCAAATTGAAAAATGAAAAAGCAATTTATTCTCCTTATCTTCAGCGTATTATTTTTTACAAATGCGCTGACACAGACAAACAGCTCCATCGACAAATTGCCGTTCAAGATGACAATCACTACGTATGAGCCTGCACCACGCCCGGATTATTTCGGCGGCGGCAAAGGCAATCCTTGGACCTGGGTGGATTTCCCGGTCTGTCCGGTACAAATCGACGATGAATACTGGGTTTTTTATAAAGGTGGCGACGGGCCGTGCGTCTTCCGCTGGAAAGGAACAAACATAGAAGATGCCGTACGTCAATCGGATGGCAACGCATCTTTCCCTGTTTGGCGACCCTATATCCTGGGTGGAATATGGTACGACAAAACCGCGAAAAAACTGTATGCGCCGTTGCATTGCGAATATTTTGACGGGGCATCGCAGCCTCACAGGCATATTCATCTGGCATCCAGCGCCGACAAGGGATTGACATGGCAATACGAAGGCCCGATCGTAACTCGCGACGACCCTTCGGAACATATACGAAAACCTTCGGAGTTTTCCGGATTGCTCTGGGATGGTGGGGCAGGAGATTTCCAGCTTTATCCCGATGAACGCAGCGGATATGTTTATCTCTATGCGTCGACGTATCTCTGGATGAAAGAAGGTCGCCAAGACCTGACGGGATTTAATCGCCATCTCGTAGCGCGTTGCGCAATGAAAGACATGGCCAATACCAATGCTTGGCACAAATTTTATAACGGAACTTGGGATGAACCCGGACTTGGAGGAAAAGAGTCATACGTAAACGCTTATTATATAACCTACAACACTGCAATAAAAAAATATATCGGAACAAACTTCAACAGTGGCATGGCGGTATGCGACGATCTGGAAAAACAAAACTGGAGCAGCGGTATCAAAATAGGAAATTACTGGGGTATGGATTTTGATACCTACGCTTGGCACCTGGTGGATGTGGATAAAAAGGACATCTTTCATTGTGGTAAAACGTTTTATCTCTATACTTATTTTGGATCCATGCCGGATAATCAAGCCAAGTGTTATAAAATTAACATCGAAGCGGGCGAAACACTTGCCGAGGAAGGATATAGCCCTGAAGGCATGTTCGGGAACGCAATTACAACAATGGATCCGACAACATTTTATCCTCTGGAACCGATTTACGAATCGTGCAACCCAATCGACAGCCGACGAACCAGAAGGGTGGATTGTCAACACAAGGAAATGACTTATCAGGGTGCATGGACAGCCGAAAAGGTGGTCAGGCAAGTGAAAACCAGCTCAACTCCGGATGAATCGGTGCAGTTTGCTTTCCGCGGAACCGACGTCTATTGGCGGGCGGTAAAAGGCCCGGACTGCGGAAAAGCCGATGTCTATATCGATGGAAAATGGCAAGCGACAGTCGATTGCTATGCCAGCCAAAATACGCCTTACCAGTTCGCCTTCATCAAAAAAGGATTGACGGATGACAACCACATCATTATGATTGTCGTAAAGGGAGAAAAATGCCGCTTGTCGTCAGGAAATAAGATCCGGCATTTGCTGTTCGAATATTCAGCCGAAAACTACCGATCCTCGGACTGTTTTTCGAATATTATGGGGAATAACAATTGGTATTATTTACAAAATACGGGCGGTTTTGAGAAAGAAATGCAGTCGCTGACGGAAATGCGCAATGGTATGGATATCAGTGTCCAGCCATGGACTGGCGATCAATGTGCAACCAACCTCGGTTTTTGGCGTAACGAAATCAGCTTCAAGAAAATGTTTGCCGTCACCGGCGATGTGATTCGCAAGTGGATCGCGCCTCACGACGGGACTGTCAGGCTCGAAGGCGAAGTAGAGCAAGACGGATTCGATATAAAAACGCCTACAGTGCTGATCTCGGTAAACGGCAAAAAGGTCTGGAGCCCGGATCCGGATGATGACCTTTTAAACCTTCCGTATGATTTTACAGTCAAAGTAAAAAGCGGCGACGCCATCCGCTTTGTCGTCAGAAGCAGTTGTGAGCAAAATCCCGTGAGAGTCAATTGGGATCCCGATGTCACTTATATCCATGATTGATCCGCTTAAGAGAAAAAAGTATATTTATTATCAATTCTTTGATAATTATTTCGTATTTTTGCACACGAATATTGATAATTTTCAATCAATTGATTTACAGTTGGATAAATGACATCTCTTACAAACTATAATGGAACAGATTATTCCCAGAATTGATCGAGGTCTGTTGAAAAAGGAATTAACTGCCGACAAATTGCTTCGTAAAACGAATAAATCCGGTAACGAAATCTATTTATTTACAGCACATTCAGCTCCTAATCTCATGCAGGAAGTCGGTCGGCTGCGGGAAATCGCATTCCGCTATTATGGAGGCGGAAGCGGGAAATCGGCAGATATAGATGAGTTTGACGTGATGGAAAATCCGTACCGCCAACTCATCGTTTGGGATCCTGAGGAAGAAGAAATCCTGGGCGGCTATCGGTTTATTTGCGGCAATGAAGTGATATTCAATGCCGAAGGTCAGCCCTCCAACCTGGCGACTTCCGAACTGTTTCATTTTTCGGAGCGTTTTATCCGCAAATACCTTCCCCGGACAGTAGAACTCGGCCGCTCATTTGTTTCGCTGGACTACCAGTCCACCAAGACAGGATCGAAAGGGCTATACGCACTGGATAATCTCTGGGACGGCTTGGGTGCACTGACGGTCATTGATCCGCGCTTGCAATTCTTTTTCGGGAAAGTCACCATGTACAGCACCTACAACCGCGAGGCGCGCAACATGATCCTCTATTTTCTGGATAAATATTTTCGTGACAGGCGAAAACTGATCCGTCCGATTCTTCCGTTGAAAATAGAAGATCCCAATCTTCAATTAAAACGATTGTTTAAGGGCTGGACCTACAAGGAAGATTACAAAATTCTGAACACCGAAGTACGGAAATTCGGCATCAATATCCCGCCACTCGTCAGCGCCTACATCCGGCTTTCGCCCAGTATGAAGGTTTTTGGTACAGCGGTAAACACCCATTTCGGCGATGTGGAAGAGACCGGCATTTTAATCAATTTCCACGAGATTTTTGAAGAAAAAAGACAACGTCATATCGAGTCTTTCTTGAAAGATGAACCTTCACGCAATTGGCTGAACAGGATACGGGCGATTATTTCTTCCAATTTTCCCAAAGTAACGAGGAAGCGCAGGAAGAAAAAGCATACCAATCATTGAAGGTCTGTCTTCGCGACTTTACGCGACCGTAAATATTCGACTGCAGCAGGGATGAGTGAAATGAAATTGATCGCAATGACCAACACCCATAAATTGTTCTTTACAATGCTCAGTCCTCCGAAAAAATAACCGAGATAGGAAAAAAGCGATACCCAGGCAACGCCACCGATGACATTAAAACTGCTGAAGCGTTTGTAGCTCATGCTTCCCATACCGGCGACAAATGGTGCAAAAGTGCGAATGATAGGGAAAAAACGCGCCAGAACAATGGTTTTTCCACCGTGTTTCTGATAAAATGTACGCGTTTTCTCCAGATTACTCTGTTTGAACAACTTGGAGTTAGGATTGCGGAACAGTCTCTCTCCAAAAAATTTCCCGATAATGTAATTTGTAGAATCCCCCAATACGGCGGCGCCAATCAATGAGATCGCCAACAGATGCACATTGAGGTGATTGGAATTGATAGAGGACAGGGTGCCGGCAACAAACAACAAAGTGTCGCCGGGGAGGAATGGGGTAACAACCAAGCCTGTTTCACAGAAAATTACCAAGAACAGAATGACATAGATCCATGTGCCATAAGCTTCGATCAGTTGTTCTAAATGAATATCAAGATGCAGAATGAAGTCTATGATATAAGCAATATAATCCATAAATCAAGCGTTCGCAACCAACTTTTCGACTTGCGTGACGATTTTCTGATTTTCGCTGTCAAAATCCACTGTAACGGAATCGCCTTCGGTCACTTCCGACCTGACAATCATCTCTGCCAATTCGTCTTCCAGATACTTCTGGATCGCCCGTTTGAGCGGACGTGCGCCGAATTGAATGTCATACCCTTTGGAAGCGATAAATTCTTTGGTCTTGTCCGTAACGTTCAATTTATATCCGATGCCGTCAACGCGATTATGAAAACTTTGGAGTTCCAGATCAATGATTTTAAAAATGGCCGTTTTGTCCAGTTGGTCAAACATGACAATATCGTCGACACGGTTGATGAATTCGGGAGCAAAAGCCTTGTTCAATGCTTTTTGAATCACCCCCCTGGCAAATTCTTTGTCGTCGACAGCCGATGCAGAAGAAATGAACCCAACCCCGCGACCGAAATCTTTCAATTGACGGGTTCCAATATTGGAAGTCATAATCAGGATTGTGTTCCTGAAATTGACACGCCTGCCCAGACTGTCGGTTAAATGCCCTTCGTCCATCACCTGCAACAAGAGGTTGAATACATCCGGATGCGCTTTCTCGATTTCATCCAACAGGATGACAGAATAGGGCTTACGCCGGACGCGCTCGGTCAACTGGCCGCCTTCTTCATAACCAATATATCCCGGAGGCGCGCCTATGAGGCGGGAGACGGAAAATTTCTCCATGTATTCACTCATGTCGATCCGGATCAATGTGTCGGCAGAATCAAACAGGTATTCGGCCAATTTTTTTGCCAGATGTGTTTTCCCGACGCCGGTAGGCCCTAAAAACATGAACGTGCCGATCGGTTTATTCGGATCTTTCAATCCGATTCGGTTTCGTTGAATGGCTTTAACGATTTTAGCCACGGCTTCTTCCTGACCAATGACTTTTGCATTGAGGACATCGCCCATTTCCAGCAATTTTTGGTTTTCTGCCTTCGCAATTCGTTGAACGGGGACACCCGACATCATCGCCACGACTTCCGCCACTTTTTCTTCATCCACAATTTGCCTGTTTTGCTGCAATTCTTCTTCCCATTTGGTTTTTGAATTTGCCAGTTTGTGCTGCAAGTGCCGTTCTCGATCCCTGAAACTGGCAGCCAATTCAAAATTTTGCGATTGCACCGCCTGGAGTTTGGATTGTTTCGTATCTTCCATTTCCACTTCCAATTGTTCGATGATTTTCGGAACGACAATGTTGGAAATATGCACCCTGGAGCCGGCTTCATCCAATGCATCGATTGCTTTGTCCGGAAAATTCCGGTCGCTGATATAACGATCCGTGAACCGGACACAGGCTTCGAGCGCATCGTGGGTATAGGTCACGTTATGGTGATCTTCGTATTTCTGCTTGATATTTTCCAGGATTTGCAAGGTTTCTTCAGGCGTGGTGGGGTCTACCATGATTTTCTGGAAACGGCGTTCGAGCGCACCGTCTTTTTCTATGTTTTTCCGGTACTCATCCAGCGTAGTCGCGCCAATACATTGAATCTCTCCCCTCGACAGCGCCGGTTTCAACATATTTGCGGCGTCCATTGAACCGGAAGCGCCACCTGCACCGACGATGGTATGGATCTCATCAATAAAAAGGATGATATTGGGATTTTTCGACAATTCATTCAATATCGCTTTGATCCGTTCTTCAAACTGACCGCGGTATTTGGTGCCGGCCACAATGGATGCCATATCCAGGTTGATGACCCTTTTATCGAAAAGCACCCGCGAGATATTTCGCTGGATGATCCGCAGCGCAAGTCCTTCTACAATAGCGGATTTCCCGACGCCCGGCTCTCCGATAAGAACGGGATTGTTTTTTTTACGACGACTGAGTATCTGGGCGAGGCGTTCAATTTCACGTTCCCGACCCACGATCGGATCCAGCTTGTTGTCTTCGGCAGCGCGTGTCATATCGGTACCAAAACTATCCAGGACAGGGGTGTCGCTGCCTTTACTGCCTTGTTGTCCGGATTTTACAGTGCCTTTTTTTCTGGAAAACTGGTCTTCGTCTTCTTCGCTTTCTTCCGTAAAACCCGCTCCCATAAGGGGTTTGTTCATTTCTTCGTCGCCGGGACTTTTCGTGTCCGACAGGATGCTGTAGACTTTATGATAATTGATGTCATGCTGGTGCAAGATCTGGGTTGCCAAATTGTCCTCATTTTTCAGGATGGCCAACAATAAATGTTGTGTATCCGTCTCTTTGTTTTGCAAACCGATTGATTCCAACATGCTTAAGCGTAGCAATTGTTCCACGCTTTTGTCAATAACCAATTGCTGTTCGGGAATATACGACGATTTCTCATCGAAAAGTCTGTTGTCTAACGCCGATTTGATCTCATAAGGGTCAACACCCAATGTATATATAATGGAAGAGGCGATGCTGTTTTTTTTGCGAATGATGCCCAAAAGCAAATGCTCGACTCCCACATAGTTATTATGCAGTCGCCCAGCTTCTTCACGGCTGAAAGTGAGTACCTCTTTAATGCTGTCTGAAAAGTTACGTTCCATAAAAATCACTTAAAATCGAATACAAATATAATAATATTAAAGATAGCAAACGAATTTTTTTAGAACTACAATCAAAATATGTGCCAAAAATGGTGGTTTTGTTCAACAAAAATCCAAAGATAATTGCTGTTTTGGAAAAAAATTTCTACCTTTACACGCTGGTGTGTAATAAAACCAAGATGATGATGTATAAAATAAAAAAGACATTAGAAAATATCGCTAAATTTTTTGGATACAAATATATCCGTTATGCATTTCCATTCAGAATCAAATGTCGCAAACACAAGGCAGACATTGATTATCTAAAATCAATATTGGAAGATGATTTATCAATAAACATTCTTGACGCTGCTTTAAAATGCAGGAAAACAAGGAATTACAAGTATTTGTCGCCATATTACGACAACCGTTTTGAAAAGGAAATCACTTTCGCGACGGGCAATCCGATGACCATTGATACGACGCAATATTTCCCGCCGGGGATCATTGCAACGACGTCCGATGAAGTTTTCGTCGACGGCGGCGGTTTTATCGGCGACACAGTCATCAATTTTGTGGAGCAGACCAAAGGCGCTTTCAATAAAATTTATGTTTTTGAACCCATCTCAGGAATTTATCAACAAGCGGTGAAAAATACGGCGCATTTGAAAGATAAAATAGTGTTGTATAACGCAGGCCTTTACTCGGAACATACTAAAACCGTTTTCGAGGACAACGGCAGTGGGTCGCGCGCCGCAAGAGCAGGAAAAGAGATTGTAACACTGGTAAAGTTTGACGAACATCTTCCGGAAGCAGAACGCAGTCAGGTCACTTACATCAAACTGGATATCGAAGGCTCGGAAATGAAAGCGCTTGAAGGCATGAAGGAAACGATTGCAACATTTAAACCCAAATTGGCCATTTGCATTTATCATCGACCTGCCGACTTATGGGAAATACCTTTATATATTCACCGACTCAACCCCGATTACAAACTATATATACGGCAACATCATCACATCTTCGAAACCGTTTTTTATGCAATTTAGTTGGTATTATTCAAGAAAAAGTAGTAATTTAGTCCGTTTTTTGAATTTCATTTTTAAGCAAATTAATTAATAAATAAAGAATAAATGATTGACAATCAAGATCGAATTATCAGAATTGATATCGAGGAACAAATGAAATCGGCCTACATTGATTATTCTATGTCGGTCATTGTATCCAGGGCGCTGCCGGATGTCAGGGATGGTTTTAAACCGGTGCATCGCCGGGTATTGTATGGAATGAATGAACTTGGAAATAACTCCGACAAACCTTATAAAAAGTCAGCCAGAACGGTAGGGGACGTATTGGGGAAATACCACCCGCACGGCGACAGCTCTGTCTATTATGCCATGGTCAGAATGGCGCAACCCTGGTCGTTGCGTTACCCGATGATCGACGGGCAAGGGAATTTCGGCTCTGTGGACGGCGACGTGCCCGCTGCAATGCGGTATACCGAAGCACGGCTCAGTCGGTTGGCGGAAGAAATGCTGCGCGACATAGATAAAGAAACGGTCGATTTCCAGCTTAATTTCGATGATTCGTTGAAAGAACCGACCGTACTTCCGACACGTATTCCAAGTTTATTGATAAACGGCGCGTCGGGTATTGCCGTCGGTATGGCAACCAACATGCCTCCGCACAACCTGACGGAATCCATCAATGCCATTGTGGCATATATCGATGCGCATGGCGAGATCACTGTTTCGCAATTGATGAATCATATCAAAGGCCCCGACTTCCCGACAGGCGGCTATATCTATGGCTATGCCGGCGTGAAGGAAGCATTTGAAACCGGTCGCGGACGAATCGTGTTGCGCGGAAAAGCCGAGATAGAAAATGAGCAAGGACGCGAAAAAATCATCATCTCCGAAATTCCGTACCTGGTGAATAAATCGGAATTGATCAAACACATTGCCGACCTGGTGAATGAAAAGAAACTGGAAGGCATCTCCAATGTCAACGACGAGTCCGACCGTCAGGGAATGCGTATCGTGATTGACATCAAACGCGATGTCAATTCCGGTGTCGTGCTGAATAAATTATACAAACTGACGGCATTACATTCTTCTTTCAGCGTCAACAATATTGCTCTGGTCAAAGGACGACCGAAGACGTTGAACCTGAAAGACCTGATCAAATATTTCGTTGAACACCGACAGGATGTCGTGCTCAGAAGAACCCGTTTCGACTTGCGCAAAGCCGAAGAGCGTGCACATATCCTCGAAGGGTTGCTGATTGCCTCCGATCATATCGACGAAGTGATCCAGATTATCCGTTCTTCTCAAAATCCTTCTGAGGCCATAGAACGCCTTGTTAAACGATTTAGCTTCTCGGAAATACAGGCGCGCGCGATCGTTGAAATGCGTTTGCGGCAGTTGACCGGCCTGGAACAGGACAAGCTGCATGCCGAATATGATGAATTGCAGAAGTTGATCATTCATCTGAATGACATATTAAATAATGAGGAACTTTGCATGCAGGTAATCAAAGACGAATTGATTGAGATTCGGGAAAAATACGGCGACGAACGGAAAACGGACATCATCTATGCTACCGAAGATCTCAATCCGGAAGATTTTTATGCCGACGATGAGATGATTATAACCATTTCGCACATGGGATATATCAAACGGACACCTTTGGCTGAGTTTCATGCGCAGGGCAGGGGAGGGGTCGGTTCTCGCGGCACCGACACCCGTGATGATGATTTTGTGGAATACATTTATCCTGCCAGCATGCACGCTACCATGTTGTTCTTTACGCAAAAGGGCAGGTGTTACTGGCTGAAAGTCTACGAAATACCCGAAGGAACCCGCACTTCCAAAGGTCGGGCAATTCAAAACATGCTGAATATCGATCAAGATGACAAGGTCAATGCTTTCGTTCGTATTAAACATCTGAATGACAGAGATTTTGTCATGTCGCATTATTTGCTTTTCTGTACGAAAAAGGGCGTTATCAAGAAGACTTTGCTGGAAGCCTATTCACGTCCGCGTCAAAATGGCGTCATAGCCATCGCCCTGCACGAAGAGGACGAAGTGATTCAGGTTCGCATGACAAACGGCAACAACGAAATCATCGTTGCCAACAGAAAGGGTAGGGCGCTTCGTTTCCACGAAAGCCGGATTCGTTGCATGGGTCGTACGGCTGCCGGTGTGAAAGGAATCACGCTGAGCAATGACCCAACCGATGAAGTTGTAGGCATGATTTGCATGAAAGACCTCGAAAATGAAACGATATTGGTAGTTTCGGAACAGGGTTACGGTAAAAGGTCGAAAATAGATGATTACCGCATTACCAATCGAGGCGGCAAAGGTGTGAAAACACTGAATATTACCGATAAAACCGGGCCGTTGGTAGGCATCAAAAGCGTTACCGACGACAATGACTTGATGATTATTAACAAATCGGGGATTACCATCCGCATGAAGGTAAACACCATCAAAGTCATCGGCAGAGCCACGCAAGGCGTACGTCTGATCAACCTGGAAAAACGAAATGACGAGATCGCATCTATTTGTAAAGTCGCTTCTGAAACGGAAGAAGATGTAAAAATAAGTGAAAATGATCAGGAATCGACTGCAATTTCAGAATAATACAGTAACTTTACACTCAAATAAATTCATTGAATTAAAGTTGAACTAAAAATAGCTATTAAAAATGAAAAAAATCGTATTTACCTTTGCGCTATGCCTGGCAGTCGGATTGTCTTCTTTCGGGCAGAAAAAAGCTGTTAAATCGGCTGAAAATGAGATTAAAAGTGATAAACCCAACCTCGCTGATGCGAGAACATCTATCAAGGGCGCCATGTCTGATCCTGAAACGAAAGATGATGCAAAAACGTATTACGTTGCAGGAATGATTGAAAACAAACAATTCGATCAGGAAAGAACGAAAGAATTGTTGGGACAGCAACCGAACGAAGAAACCATGTATCAGAGTTTGCTGGCGATTATTCCGTATTTCACTCAGGCAGACAAATTAGATCAACTTCCTGATGCCAAAGGAAAAGTAAAGCCGAAATATCGCAAAGATATCAAATCGATCATCAATGCAAACCGGCCTTATTATATCAATGGCGGCGCATTTTATTTCGACAAAAGGGATTACAAACAAGCGTATGATTTTTTTATGATCTACCTGGATATTCCCAAAATGGATATGTTCAAAGGAGATAATATCGCACTGAACGACACGCTGTATTCCCAGATAAAATTCTATGCGGCTGTCGCAGCTTCACAGATGGGAGAAGACGGTCGCCAAAAAGCGATTGACATGTACACCAGCCTGAAAAGTGATGACTACAAGACCAATGAAGTCTATCAATACCTTTGTTTTGAATATGAACAAGCGGGCGATACGCTCAATTTGATCGCTACTTTGAAAGAAGGCGTAGATAAATTCCCGAATGAACCTTATTTTCTGTTGGGTTTGATCAATCAATATATCTATGCCAATCTCTACGATGATGCCGTCGATTATCTGCTGAAGGCAATCGAACGCAAACCGCAAGATCCTCAATTATATGACGTGCTCGGACGTATTTACGAAAACAAAAAAGAAATTGATAAAGCTGCGGAATATTTTGAAAAAGCTTTGCAAATTGATCCCAATTACGTTGAAGCGCTCGGAAATATGGGGCGCATCTATTATAATAAAGGTGTAGACGCTCAAGCGGCAGCAAATGATATCTCCGATAATAAATTGTATAACGAAGAAATCGCAAAAGCCAAAGAAATTTTCAAAAGCGCACTGCCGTTCTTTGAAAAAGCACATGAGTTGAAACCTGCCGACCGTGATTATATCAACGCGCTCCGAAGTATTTATTACAACCTGAATATGAATGAACAATTTGAAAAAATTGAAAAGGAATTGAATACCCCGGCTGATACTGAATAAATGCGATTTAATCCATTGTGAGGCGCCTTGAAATTGCCGTCAGAAATCGAAGTATCTATTTAATGATAATTACTATTATGTTTAATTAGGTATTTCGATTTCTGGTTTTAACAGCAAAACTGTAAAATTGGGGTCTCCTACTGATACATAACAAATGGCAAAAACCAAAACAGTATATATTTGCTCGAATTGTCAAAGCGAATCGCCGAAATGGATCGGCAAATGTCCGGTTTGCAATGCATGGAACACGTATGAAGAACAATTACAGGTAAATGAACCTGTGTTGTCGCGAAACGTGGTTGCGTCCGACAAGTCGCGTCCGCTGTTACTGCATGAAATCGATACCAATGAAGAGCATCGGATTGATATGCACGATGAAGAATTTAACCGTGTCCTGGGCGGCGGATTGGTACCCGGTTCGCTGGTGCTGATCGGCGGCGAACCCGGTATTGGAAAATCGACCTTGGTACTGCAAACCGCATTGCGGTTGAAAGATTACACGATACTCTATATTTCGGGAGAAGAAAGTGCTAAGCAGCTGAAATTGAGGGCAAAACGATTGAATTATGCTGATGATGGACATGTTTATATTGTATGCGAGACTTCGCTAGAACAATTGTTTGTACATATCCAAAACGTTAATCCTCACCTAATTATAATTGATTCCATACAAACAATTTACATCGAAGGGATTGAATCCTCTCCCGGAAGCATCACCCAGGTGCGGGAATGTACGGCAGCGGTATTGAAGTATGCAAAGAAGACCAATACCCCTATCCTACTTATCGGTCACATCAATAAGGAAGGAAACATTGCAGGCCCGAAAATCCTGGAACACATTGTGGATACGGTCATTCAATTTGAAGGCGACCAGCACGACATGTACCGAATCCTCAGAAGCATTAAAAATCGGTATGGCAATACTTCCGAACTGGGAATCTATGAAATGAGACAAGACGGATTACGCGAAGTGTCCAATCCCTCGGAATTGTTGCTGACTCAAAATCATGAAGGCTTGAGCGGCATCGCCATCGCTTCTTCCATTGAAGGAATCAGGCCATTTTTGCTTGAGACACAGGCGCTTGTGAGTTCAGCTGCATACGGGACGCCGCAGCGCAGTACAGTAGGATTCGATTCCCGCCGGATGAATATGTTGTTGGCGGTACTGGAAAAACGGGCGGGTTTCAAACTGATGCAAAAGGATGTTTTTCTGAATATTGCCGGAGGGTTGAAAGTCAGCGACCCTGCCATTGACCTGTCGGTCATTGCTGCTATACTCTCTTCAAGCCTCGATGTGGCAATCGAATCGGATATCTGTATGGCAGGCGAGGTAGGACTTTCGGGTGAAATCAGACCTGTCAATCGCATAGAGCAAAGGATTTTAGAAGCGAAAAAACTGGGGTTCAATACCATCATTATTCCTTATAATAATTTCAAAGGACTGGGGCATAAAATCAAACAGATCAAAATGATCCCTGTAAAAAAAGTAGAAGAAGCCTTCAGGGAATTATTCGGATAACAAAATTGACACGAAATTGCAATAATATCCTTATCTTTGTCGCCGAAAACAACAAAAGCCCTGTATATATGGGCGACAAAAGGCAAGAAGAATGGAAATTAAATGTATAGGAATTCTCACTTCCGGAGGCGATGCTCCCGGAATGAATGCTGCCATTCGCGCAGTGACACGAAGCGCAATCTATAACGGCTTTGTAGTAAAAGGAATATATCGAGGTTATCGCGGTCTGATCACAGACGAAATTGTGGAGTTCAAAACGAACAACGTGAGCAATATCATCCAACAGGGCGGCACAATCTTAAAAACAGCCCGTTCTCAGGAATTTATGACAGTTGAAGGACGTAAACAGGCCTACGAGACCTTGCAAAAAGAAGCCATCGACGCATTGGTCGTCATTGGCGGCGATGGATCATTGACAGGTGCACGCATCTTTGCTCAGGAATTTAATTTCCCGATTGTGGGGCTTCCGGGTACGATAGATAATGATCTTTACGGCACGGACATCACCATTGGCTACGACACGGCTTTGAATACCATCATGGATGCGGTAGACAAAATTCGCGATACCGCTACTTCGCACGAACGACTGTTTTTTATTGAAGTAATGGGACGCGATGCCGGTTTTCTGGCATTGAACGGCGCCATTGCTGCAGGAGCAGAAGCCGCCATCATCCCGGAAATCTTCACCGAAGTGGATCAATTGGAAGAATTGATAAAAAATGGCTTCCGTAAGTCGAAAAACAGCAGCATCGTGTTGGTAGCGGAAAGTGAAATGACCGGCGGAGCGCTTGGAATGGCCGAACGTGTAAAAAAAGAATACCCGCAATACGATGTGCGGGTGACGATTCTGGGTCATATCCAACGCGGTGGCTCTCCCACGGCCTCCGATCGTATTCTGGCAAGCCGGATGGGTGCAGCGGCAATTGAGGCTTTGCTGGAAGATCAGCGCAATGTGATGATTGGCATCCGCGATGACAAGATTGTTTATGTTCCTTTCTCACAGGCGATTAAAAATGATAAGCCGATCAACAGGGAATTGCTTAACACATTGAGAATACTGTCCATATAAGATTCCTCGATAAACGCTTTTCGAAGCGCTATTCCAATGCACCTGTCAGATCACGAACCGAATGGAATCCATGTTTATCCAGATAGTCATTGATTCCTTCGACGATTTGGACTGAGATAGTCGGGTCGATGAAATTGGCTGTCCCGATTTGGATTGCAGCGGCTCCGGCCAGGATAAATTCGATCGCATCCGACGCATTGGCGATACCTCCCATTCCAATGATGGGAATCTTTACCGCTTTGTGTGTCTGATAGACCATCCTCAATGCAATCGGTTTGATGCAAGGGCCTGAAAGTCCACCGGTGACGGTTGACAGGAAAGGTTTCCGTTTATCCACATCAATAGCCATCCCCATCACCGTATTGATTAGGGAGACGGCGTCGGCGCCTTCGGCTTCAGCGGAACGTGCAATTTCGGTAATGTCGGTCACGTTTGGAGAGAGTTTGACTATCAATGTCTTGGAATATGATTTACGAACGGCCTTGACAATCTGAGCCGCGCTTTTACAATCGGTACCGAAAGCCATGCCGCCTTCTTTCACATTTGGACAAGAAATATTCAATTCAATGGCTGGAATGGCTTCCAGGGAATCAATTTTTTCTGCGCATGCAACATAATCTTCTATTGTTGAACCGCATACGTTCACAATCATGCAAGTGGGATAATTCTTGATTTCAGGATAGATATACGAAATAAAATAATCCACGCCTTTATTTTGAAGGCCAACGGCGTTCAGCATCCCGGAAGCTGTTTCCACCATCCGTGGGTACGGGTTCCCCTCGCGTGGGAGGAGGGTGGTGCCTTTCATGAAAATGCCACCGATACGCGCCGGGTTGATGAAATCCAGGTATTCGGTGCCATAACCGAAGGTGCCTGACGCCGTCGTGACGGGATTTCGTAAGGATAGCGTTCCTATTTTTACATTTAGATCTGCCATGTCAATTGTTCAATATTCATTACCGGCCCTTCGGTGCAGATGCAGCGGTTTCCGGAGACTGTATTTTCCACACAACACAAACAAGCCCCGATTCCGCACGCCATCCTGTTTTCGAGTGACACTTCGCAGGGGTAGTTAAAGGATTTAGCATACGCCGCCACCGCCTGCATCATCGGCAGTGGTCCGCAGGTGTAAATCCCGTCAAATGAGTTCGTTTTAAGCAATGAATGGTTAGTAACAAAGCCTTTTTCTCCAACCTTCCCGTCTTCGGTGGTAAGATGGACTGCTCCGAGTTGCTCATATTCCTCAATCAGGAGCAAATCTTCTGCGGTCTTCGCTCCGATGAGAAACACCGGAGTATGCCCTAAACGAAGCAGAGCGGATCCCAGAAAATACAACGGCGCGACGCCAGCACCGCCGCCAATCAACAGGAAACGTTTGATAGAAGGGGATTTATCAGGCAAGGAGAAGCCGTTTCCCAGAGGGAAAACCAGGTTTAGGCGGCTATTTTTCCGCAATTCTGCCAATTTGCGGGTACCGGCGCCAACAAGCTGAATCAGCAATCCGATCTCATTATTGAGTGGATCCGCATAATGGATCGAAATCGGACGGCGCAAGAAAGTATTGGGTGAATCAGCGATTTTGATTTGAACGAACTGACCCGGCATCATCTCCGGGAGGGACTCATTTAGAGCCACTTTCAATAAAAAATGATCGTGATTTATCCGTTTGTTCTCAGTTACAATCCAATCAGCGACGTATTTTTTCATTTGTAATAATTCATTTCTCTTTGTAAAAATATTGTGCTACAAAATTAAATAAAATACTGAAAAGATCATAACTTTATTCCGGAATGAAGTTTTCGTAGGTATTATCAGAAAAATAGATAATTATTTTTTCAATGATTTTAGCGCTGCTTTTTTCATAACGAAATTCTTCGATCTTCGGTTGCTTGATAACGGGAGGCTGACTCACAGGTTCCTTTATCCGCGGTTCTTCCGGTTTTTTCTCGATTTTTCGTGGTTCTTCAGGCATTTTCGACGGTTTTGTTTCCGTTTTATACGCGAAATCATCGAATAAATGGGGTTGATGGAAATGTTTTTCACCTTTATACATCGGGCCTTTACCAAACATCAACCATTCCGTACCGATCTCCGGAAATTTGATCAGTATCTTGGATACAACGTCTAAACTGGGATTGTTGCGTCCATTCAAAATGTGATTCATCGTTGCACGACTGATCCCGATACGGTCGGCAAACAGGGATGGAACCATATCTTCTTTTTCCAAAATTTTTTTTATGCGCTCTACCATTGTATTAATTATTTGAGGTTATAGAATCATAAAGCGCACAAATGTAATACAAATAATTAAATTACACAAACGTTAATCGTTTTCTTGATTTATTTTTGGATTTACATTTGGATATTTACGTACATTTGTTTCGATAAAAATGAAAAATTGAGATTAACAATAATATAATTAGGTTTAATTATTAATCTTAATTTACTGATTATTAAAACAAAAACACTTGTAAATGATTGAATTATACATTTTTTTATAAGGGACGATGAGCAAACTCCGCCCGTATTTGAAAATTGGATTAAATAAGAGGTTTATTTTACTGGGTAATATTTATTTAGACAAAACATGTAATTTCTTATTATGCCATTTGAACGCTAATTTTACGCATGTATAACATGGATTTAAATGTGAATTTTGAGTAGTATATTTGTATTTTTTACGGTGTGATCGGCGTTTACAATTGTGATAATGCATATTACAATTGTAATATTTACATTAACTTTTGTACTCAACTATTTTTCTTAAAATTAATTCTGTATAATCAGATATTACCAATAATATCAGATTAGATGAATAACTGTTTAGCATTGTCAGACGTAATATTATCGACCGTTTCCGGAGGCAAATGGTAAATAGCTGCTAATTTTTCGAGGATATGAATCAAGTAAGCCGGTTCATTTCTTTTTCCGCGAAAAGGAACCGGAGACAAATACGGGGCGTCGGTTTCGGTAACAATGCGCTGTATCGGGATCCGATCCAGATATTCCGGAAGATGTGAATTTTTGAAAGTCACAATTCCATTGATTCCAAACAGAAAATTTTTGTAAACAAGCAGCTCTTCCATTTCATCCGCAGTACCTGCAAAACTGTGAAATACACCTCTGAGTTTGGAGGTATCCACGTTTGACAAACATTCCCTGACTTCGTGAAAAGCATTGCGATTGTGGATGACGACAGGCAAATCCATTTCTATCCCCCATCGAAGTTGTTCCGTAAAAGCAGATTTCTGCTCACAGATATAAGTTTGATCCCAATACAAATCGATCCCTATCTCTCCGATTGCCAGGTATTTCTTCTGTTCTAAGTACGAACGAATGCGCAACAAATCCGTTTTGCTGTTCGTTGAGACGCTTGTCGGATGCAATCCCATCATCGGGAAGCAAAAATCAGGGTTTTCTTCACAAATCCGGTTTAACTTTTCAACCGTATTTGCGTCTATATTAGGGAGTAAGAGTTTCGAGACCCCTACTCTTTTCGCTCTATCGAGCATTTCCGCACGATCAACGTCAAAATCATCGAGATAGATATGTGTATGTGTATCAATCATTATGATTCCCTTGCGATTAATTGTTCGGCAAAATTGTATAACACGGTTTTTCGTTCTGTGGGGACGTGTATCAACTCAAAGGCTCGCATTGCTTTATCGTATAACTTCGTTATTTTGTCCTCTGCAAGCGCTTTCAATCCGTATTTTTCATACATGGCGGTAACAGATATGATTTTTTCGTTGGGATCGAAATTTGGTTCGGAGAGCCGGAATAACAAGTTTTTTTTGTCATTTTCATCGCAAAATTCCAGCACATTTACCAGAAAAAAAGTCTTTTTATTGCAGAGGATATCTCCGCCGGTTATTTTTCCAAAAGCATGCGGATCGCCATAGACATCCAGCAAATCATCTCTGATCTGAAACGCCAGTCCCAGATTGATGCCAAAATCGTATAACTGCTCCAGCGTTTCGATATCCGCACCTGCCACAATACCGCCGGTTTTCAGACATGCGCCGAGCATTACCGCTGTTTTTAACCGGATCATCTGTAGGTATTCCGCTTCGGTAACGTCCATGCGAGTTTCAAACTCCATATCGTATTGCTGGCCATCGCAGATTTCGGCGGCGGTAGCGGAAAACAGATCCAACAATTGTTTGAGGCAGTGCGGTTCGGATTTAGTCATCGTCCGATAGGCTAAAATCAGCATCGCGTCACCGGACAACATGGCGGTATTTTCATTCCAGACCTTATGGACGGTAGGTTTTCCACGCCGGATGGCAGCTTTATCCATGACATCGTCGTGCATCAGCGTGAAATTATGGAATATTTCCCACGCCAAGGCGGGGTAAATTGCTTTGGAGATATCGTCCTGAAACAAGTTGCAGGCCAGAAGTGTCAATGCCGGACGAATCTTCTTGCCTTTCAATGCCAATATATATTGTATCGGCGCATAGAGATTTTTAGGTTCCTTCGGATAAGGGATTTCTTTAATCTTTTCATTGATGATCTCAAGCGCGTTTTCAAAAGTGATCATAAGAATTAAACTGTTTTTTATATTCCATTTTGCAAAGTAACATAAAAAAATCAAAGAAATACATACCTTTTTCAGAAATCTTCCGTTTATATAACAACAGTTTCATTTATATTTGTATTTGTATATTTGAGACCCATTCGAATCGATATGTTAAGGACATTATATAGTTGTTTGTTTCTGTCATTTGGTCTTCTGGTAGCTTCCGCCCAGGAAAGCAATGTCGTGTTTCAATTTCTAAAATTCCCCTATTCTGCCCGTGCGAGCGCGTTGGGGGGCTCGAATGTTTCCATCATTGAAAACGATATTTCTTTGATCTATCAAAATCCGGCATTTCTTGGCACAGAGATGGATAAAAGTCTCAATGTCAATTATATGTTTTACGTTGCGGACATCGGCATTGGGAATGCCACCTATACCAAAGCGATTGGAGAACGGAACTGTTGGGGCATCGGCGTCAACTATGTCAATTACGGAAATATGCAGGAGACGACTGAACAGGATGTGATTGTCGGCGACTTGGCTATCAAAGATATCGGAACGAATATATTTTATGCCCACGATTTGACAGAGAAACTGCGAGGCGGTGTCAATGCAAAATTTGTCTATTCGCTCTACGACGAGTACACTTCCATCGGCATCGGCGTAGATCTGGGACTCAGTTATTTCGATCAAGAAAATAATTTTTCGATGGGGTTGGTTGGCAAGCACCTGGGCCGACAGGTGAAAGCATACGATGAAGAATACCTGAATATGCCTTGGGAAATTCAGTTCGGGATCTCTAAAAAACTGGCACATGCGCCGATACGCTTTTCCGTCACTGCCGTTGATTTGAACCGTTGGAACTATTTCGATATGGTTACCGGAGAAAAAAAATCTTTTTCAAACACCTTTGTCCAGCATTTGATTTTCGGGGTGGATTTCATCCCGACAGAAAATTTATGGATTGCAGTTGGGTATAATGCGCGGACAGCTTCCGATATGAGTCTGGAACAAGGGAATAAGATGGGCGGTTTTTCTATCGGTGCGGGATTGAATCTCAAATCAATCAAAATCAGTTGCGCCATGGCCAAATACCACCCGTCGGCTTCTTCTTTTATTGTCGGCCTGACAACTTCGTTCTCGGAAGTGAAATTGTGATCGGAATGATGAAAAACAGCAATATGGAAAAAATTATCATCGCCATCGACGGTCATTCGTCATGCGGAAAAAGCACGATGGCGAAAGACCTTGCCAAAGCATTGGGATACAAGTATATAGATAGTGGAGCCATGTATCGCGCCGTTACCTTGTATTGTCTGGAGAACGGCATTTTTATTGACGATGAACCTGATTTAGACAAATTACGCAATGCCATTGACGACATTCGGATTGATTTTATTTTCAATCCTGCATCGGGAATTTCAGAGACCTACCTCAACGGGAGGAATGTTGAAAAAGAAATCCGCTCCATGAGTGTGGCGGATAAAGTAAGTCCGGTTGCAGTGATCGGATTTGTCCGTCGTGCAATGGTACAACTTCAGCAAGCGTTCGGCAAAGATAAAGGCATCGTCATGGATGGCCGCGATATCGGGACGGTTGTTTTCCCTGACGCCGAACTCAAAATCTTTGTCACCGCAAGTCCCGAAGTGCGGGCGCAACGTCGCATTTTGGAATTGAAAGCGCGCGGAGACAAGGGAGTGTCATTCGAAGAAGTGCTGGCGAACCTGAAAAAAAGAGATTTTATTGATTCCACGCGCAGCGAAAGCCCGCTAAGGCAAGCGGAGGATGCCATGGTATTGGATAATTCGGATCTGACCATCGAAGAACAAAATCGGCTGTTGATGGATTGGGTCGATCAGACGCTGCAAAAGAACAATGCTTGATTTGTATGCTGACAGTAGAGATTGACTGTAATTCCGGGTTTTGTTTTGGCGTCGTCAATGTAATCAGCAGTGCGGAAAAAGAATTGATGCAAAACAAAGAATTGGTATGTTTGGGCGACATCGTACACAATGACCAAGAAGTGAAGCGACTGCAAGAAAAGGGACTTCAAACCATCAATTACCAACAACTCCCCTCTTTCAGCGGAAAAAAGGTATTGCTGCGGGCGCATGGCGAACCTCCATCGACCTATCAAATTGCTGAAGCCAACAACATCCGCATCATAGACGCTACTTGTCCGGTAGTCATACAGTTACAGAAAAAAATTAAAAAAAGATACCAATCTTCCGTAAGCGATGACGTACAGATTGTCATCTACGGGAAGCTGGGACATGCGGAAGTGAACGGCTTGGTGGGGCAAACGGAAGGCAAAGCCATCGTCATAGAAAAAATCGAAGATTTGGATCAATTGGATTATACGAAAGCAATCTCGTTGTTTTCTCAAACGACCATGTCGGTGGCTGATTTCCAAGAGATTGTAAAAACGATACAGGCGCGCATGAAAGCCGGCGTGGCATTTACATATCTGGACAGCATTTGTCGTCAAGTGGCCAATCGCATGCCCAACATCAAGAGATTCGCTACCCGCCATGATCTGATTCTCTTTGTAGCCGGGCAAAAAAGTTCTAACGGCAAAGTGTTATATAACGAATGTCTGAAAGTCAACCCCAACACACACCTGATTTCTACTTTTGAAGAGATTGATCCGGCGTGGATACGGCATGTTTCCTCGGTTGGGGTTTGCGGCGCCACCTCCACGCCGAAGTGGCTGATGGAAGAAATCGCCGAAAAAGTGTCGGAGATGTCCGCGTCTCCGACATCACCTTCTGTTTAACTATTGAGGTTGCGGTAGTAATTAAACAGATTGTCTTTTACCTCTTTACTTGGTTGGAAATTGGAAGAGGCATCCATTTCTTCCAACACTTTTTTCTGTTCTTTTGTCAGTTCTTTCGGGATATATACAGAAATATTGACCAACAAATCGCCTGTACCATAACGGTTCACCGACGGAAGTCCTTTGTTGCGCAAACGCAGTATTTTCCCTGGTTGAGTGCCCGGTTCAATCTTGATTTTGGCTTTACCGTCGAGCGTTGGGACTTCCACCTGTCCACCGATGGCAGCCACCGGAAAACTCAACAAAAGATTGTAGATGAGGTCATTTTCGTCGCGTATCAATTCAGGGTGCGGTTCTTCTTCGATCACCACCAACAAATCGCCGTTGATTCCTCCCCTTCTGGCGGCATTTCCCTTTCCGCTTAAAGAAAGCTGCATTCCTTCGGCCACGCCCGACGGGATATTGATCGTGATGACATCATCGTCTTTCACGATGCCTTCGCCGTTACATTCAGGGCATTTTTTTGTGATGATTTTACCGTCGCCGCCGCAGTTTTGGCAGACGGAAGTAGTCTGCATCTGACCCAGAATGGTATTGCTGACCCGTGTGATATGTCCTGATCCTTTGCAGGCAGAGCAAGTGGTAAAGGCATTTTCGCCATCGGCGCCTGTCCCTTTACAATGCTTGCATGCGACATATTTTTTCACTTTGATTTTCTTTTCGATTCCTGTAGCGATTTCTTTCAGAGTAAGTTTTACTTTAACCCTTAGATCCGAGCCTCTGTTCACCGTTTTTTGGGAGAAACCGCCGGAAGACCAACGGCCAAAACCGGAGAAATGGCCACCAAAGATATCGCCGAACTGTGCGAAGATGTCATCCATCGACATGCCTCCGCCGCCCCAACCTTCGGAGGCTCCGTTACCGACACCAGCATGACCGAATTGATCATAGCGTTTCCGTTTTTCTTCATTGCTGAGGACTTCGTAAGCCTCTGCCGCCTCCTTGAACTTTTCTTCCGCTTCTTTGTTTCCCGGATTTTTATCCGGGTGATATTGAATAGCCTTTTTCCGGTAGGCCTTTTTTATCTCTTCCTGCGAAGCTGATTTAGCAACTTCCAAAATTTCATAATAATCTCTCTTAGCCATTTCTTATATAATTTACTCTCCCACGACTACTTTAGCATGACGCAGGACTTTATCATTGATTTTATAACCAGCTTGCACGCAGTCGATTACTTTTCCTTTCAGCTGTTCTTCAGGTGCCGGAACGATGGCAACGGCATCGAATAGATCTTCATTGAACGGCGATCCGATCGATTCGATTGGTTTGACGCCATTTTGATTCAGGAATGCCATAAACTTCGTGTATATCAACCTGATGCCTTCAGCGACTGCCTGGATGTCAGTTGCATTTTCGAGGTTGTTTACCGCACGTTCAAAATCATCGACGACAGGAAGCAATCCAAAAAGAACTTTTTCTCCGCCGTTTTTTATCAAATCTGCCTTTTCTTTCAATGTTCGCTTACGATAATTGTCGTATTCAGCCATCAGGCGCAAATAAGAATCTTTCAGTTCATTCAGTTCTGCTGCCATATTGTCAGTTTGGTCGGATTCGGTATTTTGATTTTCTTGTTCGACCGGCTCATTTTTTCTTTCTTCCGTCAGATTGTCAGCCTGACATGCATTATTTTGAATATTTTCTTCAAAATCTACTTGCTTCATATATTATCTTGTTTATAGTTATTTTATTAATAGACAGATAGTTGTTTCATATTTGACAGTTCGTTTCATCTACCTTGTCTACTTGTTTATCATCAAATTTATTGCCAATTCCGTTAAATATTATAATTTTGTAGAGAATTTAATTCGTATAAATTATCACACCTGATTAATAAAAAGTAAAAAACAGATGAAACCATTGTTATTGTTTTTAGTTAGTATTACCGTTTACTCGTTTGTATATTCCAAACCTGTGGAAGAATATGTGTGTCAGTTGGGATTTACTTTCGAGATGAGTCAACAAGCCGGTTGGGGACAAAACAAGCCGGTTGTCATTGCGATTCAACCGCTTTCTCCGGCTGATGCAGCGGGATTGAAGGTGAACGATATTATCGAATCCATCAATTTTGCTCCTACTGAGGGGCAGATGGTGAATATTATCCACGATTGGCTATACAACAACACAGACGATCAGATACGGTTGACTGTGAGCAACTTGAAGTACAGCAATAAAGACTTGACGCTTTTCAAAGATTGCAAGTTGGCCAATGCCATCAACGAAAAAGATTTGGCCTATTCGCATGCTTTTTATAGCTTGGAAGATGTGCAATTGCGGAATTTTACCTGCCCTTTCAAGACCAATGTGAACAGTGAAGTGAATTTAATGAAATACAAAACATTCACTTTTCCGATGATCGATGAAAATCACAAAGATTTGGAAAACATTATCAATGAAGAAATTAAATCTTTTCTAGAGAAAATAGGTTTAACGTATGTAACCGAAAGTGCCGACCTCATTGTGCATACCTATTATTCTTACAACAAAAACCTGAATTACGAAGGAAATGTGAATGCCGACAAATTCCCAACGGCTTGCCGGTATAATGTACATAGCTCTACGATAGAGACTTTGCCTATCTATTATCATCCTTTGATTAATCAAAGGCAAGCGCAATATTTCTTAAATTTCGGCATTCGGCTGATTGACAGAAGGCGTTCTGCAAACAATAATTTATTCGTCGTCTGGGAATGTGAAGCCAACGAGATGTTGAGCGGCGACTATCGACTTGAAGCATATTCTAAATTTCATATCCCGTTGATGCTGATGCAGTATCCATACATCAAAACCAGGGAAGCCGCTCATTTTAGTTATAAAAAAATTAAATACAATTACACCGGTCTGAATTACAATATCGACAACTTAAAGGAGATTGTAGACATCGATCGTTTTTCTCCTGCGTATCAAGCATCTATACGGCCAGGAGATGAGGTTGAACGGATTTGTGGAATCAAATTGGAAGGCGACTCCAAAGAAGCGAGCAATGCGTATAAACAATTTATATACAAGACGATGCCATTGCGGGATTCAAAAACCACTTATACCGATGCGAGTGGATTTACGAAATGTATGTTTTGGGATAAATTTCAATATGTGCAAGTAGCCGAAGCATTTAAGAATCCGGAATACAAGACGATGTATGCGTATTTGTTTTACTTTGAGCCCTATATTAATCTCTCCGGCACCAATATTCTTTTCTTTGAGATCAAGCGCGGAAAAGACAAATTCAGTGTGAAGGTGACTCCGACCGTCCGAGTTGAGCAAGTTTTTGAGAATTACAAATGACGCGAAAAATAATCGATCATTGTTCAACTGCCGTATTACTTTTAAATACCGGGACACCCGACAGCCCGGAAATATCGGATGTGAGCGTTTACCTGTCGCGATTGCTTGGCGACAAACATGTGATCACACTCCCCTATTTGCTGCGAAAAATTGTAGTGAATGTTTTCATCATTCCTTTACGGTGTTTTCGTTCGAGCAAACGATACCTGCAACTATGGAATCAGTTCGGTGGAAAATTCCCGCTTCTTCATTATGGATTATCTCTGCAAAACAACTTGCAAAAACGATTTAACAATAGCAATGTAAGCATTTATCTGGGAATGTGTTACGGGCATCCATCGATCGAAAGCCAAATTCGAGAAATTATTGAAAAGCAGTATAAAAAATTGATCCTGCTACCCTTGTTTCCCCAATACGCTTCTTCTTCTTCGGGAGCTGTCCTGGCAGAAGTCGCCAAAGCCATAAATCATAATGCGCTTATTCCGCAAATCCAAACAGTTCATTCTTTCCATGATAATTCATTATATATAAAAGCATTATCAGAAAAAATTAAAGCGATGGATTATGAATCGTATGAAATGATTCTGTTTACTTATCACAGTCTGCCGCTCAGCCATGTACGGAAAGTAGTTGGGACGCCTTTCGATTATGAAACGGCATGTCGTCATACCACGAAATTGATCGCCGAAACATTAAATCTCCATGGTGATCGTTACAAAACTGTTTTTCAATCACAGCTGTCCAGCAGGTGGTTAGGCCCGCATACCAACGAAACGATTGTTGCCGAAGCCAAAGCAGGCATCAAAAGTATGTTGATAGTATCTCCTTCATTTGTAGCCGATTGCCTGGAGACGGTTATTGAGTTAGGAAAAGAATATAAGCAACTGTTTCTACGCCATGGCGGACTTCGATATGCACAAGTTCAATGCTTAAACGATGAACCACTGTGGATAGACTGTTTGGAAACATTGATTATCAGGGAGTTGGAGTAACGTAGCTCTCACGCCTGTTGATGACCGTACAATTCTGCTTTTAGAAATTGCGAAGTATAAGTATCTGATTGTTGAACCAATGCTTCAGGAGTTCCTTCAAACAGGATATATCCGCCAGCTTTACCGCCCTCAGGCCCCATGTCGATGATATGATCCGCACATTTGATCACATCCATATTGTGTTCGATCACAATCATCGTATTTCCTTTGTCAACCAAGCGATTAATCACTCTCAGCAACACATTGATGTCTTCGAAATGCAGTCCTGTAGTGGGTTCATCCAGGATGTAGACTGTTTTCCCGGTATCACGTTTCGACAATTCCGCCGCCAATTTCACCCTTTGGCTTTCGCCGCCAGACAGCGTCGTCGACGATTGTCCGAGACGGATATATCCCAGGCCGATATCCTGAAGGACTTTGATCTTGTGCAAGATGGAAGGTACGTTTTCAAAAAACTCCACAGCCATGTTAATCGTCATATCCAGCACATCTGCGATGGATTTGCCCTTATACCTGACTTCCAGTGTTTCACGATTGTAGCGCTTACCATGACAGGATTCGCACGGCACCATCACATCCGGCAGAAAATTCATCTCAATGATTTTATAACCGTTTCCGTTGCAGGTTTCACACCGACCGCCGGCGACATTAAAAGAAAAACGTCCGGGTTTATAGCCCCGAACTTTGGATTCCGGGAGGCCTACGTATAGGTTTCTGATATCCGAAAAGACGCCGATATAGGTAACAGCATTCGATCGGGGCGTCTTCCCTATCGGCTGTTGATCCACATTCACTATCTTATCGACATATTCCAGGCCTTCAATCGATTGATACTGGAGTGGGTCTTGCAGCGAACGGTAGATTTTTTTGCTCAAGATCGGTTGCAGGGTTTCATTAATCAAAGTCGACTTGCCGCTTCCAGAGACGCCTGTGACGCAAATAAATTTTCCCAAGGGGAATTTGACGTCCACCTGTTTCAGGTTGTTTCCGGCAGCGCCTTTCAGAATGATCTGTTTTCCATTTCCTTTTCTACGTTTGGTTGGAACAGGAATATTTTTCACACCGTTCAGATATGCAGAAGTCAGGGTATTTGACCGGATCATTTCTTTTATTGTTCCGGAAAATACGACTTCCCCTCCCAGCCTGCCTGCGCCGGGTCCTAAATCAACGACGTAATCGGAATTTAACATCATGTCCTTATCATGCTCAACCACGATCACCGAATTGCCGTTATCCCGCAGTTGTTTGAGCGAATCGATCAATCGGTTGTTGTCACGCTGATGGAGCCCGATGCTCGGTTCATCCAGGATATACAGTACATTCACCAATTTTGAGCCGATCTGTGTCGCCAGACGTATCCGTTGGCTTTCTCCTCCCGACAGGCTTGTAGAGGGACGATTCAGGGAGAGGTAGTCCAGACCAACATCCAGCAGGAATTGCAATCGCGATTTGATTTCTTTGAGAATTTCGGTAGCGATTTGATTTTGTTTTTCGCTTAACGACACCGGAAGTTGATTCATCCAGCGATACAATTCCGAAATATCCATTGCTGCCAGGTCGGCGATATTTTTTTCGTGAATAAAGTAGTGCAAAGCCTCTTTATTGAGGCGTTGGCCATTACATTCCGGGCATACGACCGGACGGATATATTGTTCCGCCCATTTCTGAGCAGCCATTGAGGTTTCAGATTCCTGTTGAATCATGATGTATTTGGCGACACCCTCATAAGAAAGGAAATAATTGGAATTGCCAAGCGATTCATTTTTGATCTGAAGACGTTCGTCCGTGCCGTTGAGGATTTCATCCATCGCATCTTCCGGCAGGTCTTTGATCGGTGTTTTGATGGTTTCGCTGTATTTTTTACAGATGGCGTCGATTTGCCAGAAGAGCATGATATCGCGATATTTCCCCAATGGAGCGATTCCACCATGATAGATGCTCAATTCCGGATTTGGGATGATTCTTTGCCGGTCGATCTGAAAGATGGTTCCGATGCCTTTGCATTTGGGACATGCGCCTTGCGGAGAATTGAACGAGAAATTATGCGGTGCCGGTTCATTGTACGACAATCCGGTGGAAGGGCACATCAAGCGACGGCTGAAATAGCGAATTTTATTGCTTTCGACATCCAGGACAAGGATCAATCCGTCGCCCTGTTTCATCGCTGTCTGCACACTGAGTTTGATGCGTTTGAGGTCTTTCTTTGCCACCAGCAACTTATCTACGACAACCTCCACGGAGTGGATTTTGTATCTGTCAAGTTTCAACCCCGGGAGCAATTCCCGCAGTTCTCCATCGACCCGGACGTTCAAAAACCCTTTTTTCCGCAGTTGTTCAAACAGTTCTTTGTAATGCCCTTTACGATTACGGACAACCGGAGCCAGCAGATAGACTTTCCGGTCGATATAGCTGTCTACAATCAAATCCAACACCTGTTCTTCGGTGTATTTCACCATTTTTTCACCGGTATTATAGGAATATGCTTCTCCGGCGCGGGCATACAACAAGCGTAAGAAGTCGTATAATTCGGTGACAGTCCCTACGGTAGATCGCGGACTGCGGTTTGTCGTTTTTTGTTCTATGGAGATGACGGGGCTTAATCCTTCGATCTTATCCACGTCCGGGCGCTCCATATTACCTAAAAACGAGCGGGCGTAAGCAGAGAAAGTTTCGATATACCTGCGTTGTCCTTCGGCAAAGAGCGTATCGAAAGCCAGCGACGATTTGCCGCTGCCGCTCAATCCCGTAATCACGGTAAAACGATTGCGCGGGATTGTAAGGCTGATATTTTTCAAGTTGTTTACACGAGCGCCTTCGATATTGATTTTTCCTGTATGCTCAATAATCTCTGTTTCCATTTATATATAATTCACTTCAGGGCGCAATTCGACGCCGAATTTCTGTTTGACGGCCGTTTTGACTTTTTCCGCCAGTTGTGCGATATCATTGCCGGTAGCGCCGCCTTTATTGACGATAACCAAAGGTTGTCGCTCAAAGATTGCCGCTCCCCCCACGGTAGCGCCTTTCATTCCACACTGATCGATCAGCCAGGCAGCCGGGACTTTCACCACTTCGTCATTTACCGGATAGAAAGGCATGTCGGGATAGGCTTTTCGGAGGCCTTGCAAGTGAGCGATACACAGATAGGGATTCTTAAAAAAGCTCCCTGCATTGCCCATCAGTTTCGGGTCGGGCAGTTTGTGTTGACGAATAGCAATTACTGCTTCCCTGACGGATTGAAGCGTGATCGTTTTGCCATGCAAGACTTCTTTCAGATTTCCGTATTCGAGGTTGAAGTTCGGATGTTTCGAAAAACGGAAGACGACATACGTGACGTAAAAGCGGCCTTTATTCGGTTCTTTTTTAAAAAAACTCTCACGATATCCAAACTCACATTCCGACCGATGAAAAATGACTTTTTGATTTTTTTCCAGTGAAAAAGCGTGTACTTCTACGATGGCATCTTGAATTTCGGAGCCATAAGCGCCGATATTTTGGACAGCGGCAGCCCCTACTTCTCCCGGTATCAGCGAGAGGTTTTCGATGCCTCCCCAACCGTTTTGTACGCAATACGCCACCAAATGATCCCAAACAACGCCGGCTCCGGATTGTATGTAGACCCAATCGGCATCTTCTTTCAATACAGAGACATTGCGAATCGCAGAATGAACAATTATTCCGATGAAATCGTCCAAAAACAGCAGATTACTCCCTTGTCCGACAGGACAGGATTGTTGGGAACGAAAGAAAGTATCCGACACGAAGCGGGCAAGATCTTCTTCCGATTCATATTCTGCAAACCAACGTGTTTTTACATCCAGTCCAAACGTGTTGTGAGCTAATAACGAGTAATTTTCTTTTATCTTCATCATAGACAAACGCTCAGCCATTTTTTGCCTTCTTCAGGCGTTATTTTTTTCAGTGAACTGTAGACCGCCAACTGTTCTGCATCAATCTTCCCGATAGCGAAATATTCGGATTCCGGATGCGCGATATACATGCCGCAAACCGAGGCTGTGGGGATAATGGCGCCATTTGGCGTCAAACTCACACCGATTCGCTGCATGTCCAAGAGTCTATCTACCGTAAAATTCAGCGAGATATCCGGCAGTGATGGATAGCCCGAAGCGGGACGGATGCCACGAAAAGCCGATTTAAACAGCGCTTTTTTGTCCAGCGATTCACTGGGGGCATATCCCCAATAATCCCGACGAACTTTAATATGAAGGTATTCTGCAGTTGCTTCTGCCAGTCGATCGCAGAGTGTTTGCGCCAATATTTCTTTGTAAGTATCGCCATTTTTCCTGTATTCATCGAAAAAATTCAGGCTTTGATTGTCGGCGGTAACGATAAAGAATCCGACATAATCGCCTGCAGGATCGAAGAAGTCTTCCAATGATTTGTATACCTCGTCGTCCCGTTTTTCTTGCTGACGCAACAGTGGAATGACATTGCCCTCCACTTCAATCCCTCCTTCCACAGTATTGGTGGGATAAAAGCCGATGATGGCTTTTATCAGATTGTCATTTTCGGTCGCCCAAGCACTCAACATTTTTTTTGCATCCAGCATCAAACGTACCGTTTCATCGGCTTTTTTCCTGTCTTCACCGTCAAACGAGAGCAGCCATTGTTGTACAGCTTCGGCATTGGACAACTCAAAACAACCCGCGAATTTGGGAGACAATTTCCAAGCAGTCAGGAAAAAAGCCCAGTTGATATATGGAATAATGTCTTCAATTGTGATTGCAGGAATGACTTTCGACCCCAGAAAAGTCGGTTTAGGCGGGACATAATCAGTCCAGTCAATCCGGAGAGCATGCTGACGGGCATAAGCGAGCGGCACGAGCGACACCTGCTTTCCATTCGTCATGCGCAGTTCGTCGTAATTCGATTTCAGTGCAGAGACATAATTGTCCTTCATTTCAGGATTCATCAGGTTATTCACGACGGCTACCGCCTTTGAAGCATCCCGGACATGCACCACGGGGCCGCTGTAGAGTGGATCTATCTTTAACGCCGTGTGTAACATCGAAGTAGTCGCCCCCCCTATCAGCAGCGGAAGGCGCAATCCTTCGCGTTCCAATTCGGAAGCGACGAACGACATTTCATGAAGCGACGGTGTTATCAGACCGCTGAGACCAACGATATCCGCCTCATTTTCCTTTATTTTACTGATGATTTCTTCGGAAGGCACCATCACGCCGATATCAATGATCTCGTAATTGTTGCAGGAGAGAATCACGCCGGCGATATTTTTCCCGATGTCGTGAACGTCGCCTTTCACCGTAGCCATCAATATTTTTCCCGCTTTCACGCTGTCGCTGCGATTAGCAGCAATGATTGCCGGCTCCAGGATTTTCACCGCTTTTTTCATGGTTCGGGCTGATTTCACCACTTGCGGCAAGAATACTTTGCCTTCGCCAAACAGGTTCCCTACCCGATTCATGCCGGCCATCAGCACCCCGTCGATGATTTCCGTCGGTTGGGAATAAATGTTTAAGGCCTCCGCGAGATCTGTTTCCAGGTAAGTGTCATTCCCTTGTATCAACGCATGTTGCAGTCGTTCATCGAGCGGCAGGCTTCTCCAGGATTCCTGTTTTTGGGCATTTTCTTGGAGTTGCAAACTGTTTTGTTGCGCAAATTCCGTCAATCGCTCTGCGGCATCTACCTTGCGGTTGAAGATTACATCTTCGATCAATTCGAGGACATCGGCTGGAATATCTTCGTAGACGATGGCGGAAGATGGGTCTACTATGCCCATGTCCATCCCTTTTCCGATGGCATGATACAGGAAAACGGCATGCATGCATCCGCGGATATAGTTGTTTCCACGAAAAGAGAAAGAGAGGTTGCTGATGCCGCCCGACACTTTCGATCCCGGCAAGTGCTGCTTGATCCATTCCGTCGCACGGATAAAATCCACAGCGTAATGCCGGTGCTCATCGATACCTGTGGCAATTGCCAGCACATTGGGGTCGAAGATAATATCATGCGCTTGATATCCCGCTTTCTCCGTCAAGAGCAGATAAGCGCGTTTGCAAATCTCAATTTTCCGTTCAAAACTATCAGCTTGTCCCTTTTCATCGAACGCCATTACCACCACCGCGGCACCATAGGAACGAATTTTTATCGCTTTTTCTATAAATTCCGCTTCTCCTTCTTTCAGGCTGATGGAGTTGACGATCGGTTTTCCCTGAAGACATTTCAATCCAGCTTCAATAACATTCCAGTCGGAACTGTCGATCATGATTGGGACGCGGGCAATGTCGGGTTCCGAAGCGATCAGGTTCAGGAAGGTCGTCATTTCTTGTGCGCCATCCAGCAGTCCGTCGTCCATATTGATGTCCAGCACCTGGGCGCCGTTTTCCACCTGTTGCCTGGCGATAACCAGCGCTTCGTCGTAATTCTTTTCTTTTATCAATCTCAGAAACTTGCGTGAACCCGCCACATTGCACCGTTCGCCGATGTTGATAAAGTTGTTTTCAGGCGTTACTCTCAGCACTTCCAATCCGGCAAGGCATAGATGCTTGATTGGCGGCGCCGGAAGATGAGGTTTAAATCCCTCGATTAAATCGGCATATTTTGCGATATGATCGGGGGTGGTACCGCAACATCCACCGATGATGTTCACTAAACCCTCCTCGATGTATTCTTTGATCTGCAGCGCCATATTGTCAGGCGTTTCCGCATATTGCCCAAGGCTGTCTGGCAGACCTGCATTGGGGTATGCACTGATATAATAGGGCGCTATCCGTCCCAGTTCTTTGATAAACGGTTTCATGTCGGAAGCGCCGAAAGAGCAGTTCAATCCGATGGAGAGCAGGTTGGCATGAGATATAGAAACGAATGCCGCCTCTAATGTCTGTCCCGACAGCAAGCGTCCGTTTTTGCCCGACAAGGTAAACGAAACCATCAGCGGAACCGTTTGCTGCAGTTCTTCCATCCCTTCTTCCGCAGCCATCAGAGCCGCTTTGACGTTCAGGGTGTCAAAACTGGTCTCGATTAATATCAGATCGACGCCTCCCGTTATCAATGCCTTGATTTGTGCTTTATATGCAGTACGCAAATCGTCGAACGTGATATTCCGGATGCCCGGATTGGACAAATCCGGAGAGATGGATGCCGATTTGTTTGTAGGGCCGATAGATCCTGCCACAAAACGCGGTTTGCCTGGCGTTTTGGCAGTGAATTCATCCGCCACTTCGCGCGCTATTCGGGCAGCATTCAGGTTGATGTCCGTCACATAGGGGTCCATGCCGTAATCCGACATCGACACGGCGTTGGAATTGAGTGTATTGGTTTCGATAATATCCGCTCCTACTTCCAGGTACTGCCGGTGGATGTCCTGGATGATGGCAGGCTGTGTGAGGCACAGCAGGTCGTTGTTTCCTTTCTGTTGACCGGGCGCATCGCGAAAAAGTTCGCCGCGATAATCCGCTTCGGTCAGGTTGTGTCGTTGCACCATCGTACCCATTCCACCGTCGAGGATCAAGATGCGCTCTTTGAGCAATTGACGAATATCCATAGATCTCTGTATGTTTAATGTTTGAAAGCCCTTGCCATATCCCTTTTGTCGTCTTTTTCCTTGAGGGATTGGCGTTTATCGTATTTCTTTTTCCCTTTTGCCACGGCAATCACCAATTTGCACAGTCCTTTTTCATTGATGAAAAGTTTGGTAGGAATCACCGTAAAACCGGTATCTTTGGAAAACTTTTCGATTCGGTTGATTTCTTTCCGATTGAGGAGTAATTTCCGATCGCGGCGCACGTTGTGGTTGTTGTATGATCCATAGGTATATTCGGCCACGTACATGTTTTTCACCCATAGTTCCTTATTGATTACCAGGCAATAAGTATCGACCAGGCTGGCCTTACCGAGGCGTATGGATTTGATTTCCGTGCCGGTAAGCGCCACGCCTGCAACGAAAGTCTCCAAAAATTCATAATCGAACGAGGCGCGTTTGTTTTTTATTACGATGTCATTTTGTTTTGTCATAAAATCATCATGCACGAAGTCCCGGCATCAGCATAAACATAAGTAAATTGATCAGGTAGGGGCTGAGCAGAATAATTGTGCTTGCTAAAACGGTAAACTTCAGTTGTTCGCTTTCATTCATTTGCATATAAGGGATTGCGCCTTCCCACACGATATAGATCGAATACAATGTAAACAGGTAGATGAAAAAAAACTCCGGAAAGAGTGACAACAGAATAAACGAGGAATAGATCGGCAGGGAGGCATAGCCTGTGAATCGTTGGCATAAGTTCAATTCCCTGGGTTGATGGAAAACCCGGATCAACCCCTCCGAGAGCAAGAAAGCAGCCAGATAAAACCCGATGAAAACGGAGGTAATCGACAGGATGCTGCGTTTCAATGCCAATTGAAGATCAAAATGTGCGTTCGTCAAGAAGAGGCCGACGAATGCGACAAGGGTTATCATTCCGAAGATCGGGTATAAATAACGCCTGTAAAATTGTTCATTGTCGGTTTCCTGACTTTCAGATAGCGCCTTCCATTCTTTTGAGGGTTGAGAAATAAACCTGCCGAACAGTTCCGCTATTTCTTTGAGTTCATTCAACATCGACCTGTTTAATAACTATCGTTTACATGGGTAATTGTCCACGGGTTTCTCGCAGAAGCTTTATACACCACTTCGCCGTTTGTATTGACCGTTTGATAATAAAGATTAAACTGCACGGTAGTGCAGGACACTTGGTCAATCGTTTCCTGTTTGGCAAATTCGGAACTGATCAACGCGCTCATGTCGAATGTCCTGAAAGACTGATAGGTGATGTCAGCGCCGGAACCCTCGGTAAGCACTGTCGACTGGATGTAGACAGAAGGAATCCCGTTTTTGGTCGAATCGGTGTTACAGACAATTCTGTAGTCAAATTCCCGGTCTTCGGGAGCATATTCTTCGATTGTCACAAACATTTTCCGGTTTAACAAGAGCAAAGAATAGGGTTCTACATTGACCGTCGAATTGGTCGACAGCTGGTATAACTGGCCGGAAGTGGAAAACAGATACGACACAGGCGATTCCCATATCTGATACAATTCCGCAGTATAATAATCCGCCCCTGCCGGCTGATTGTCGAAATCAATCGTAAAACTTGCCACCACATAGTCGCCGGACAAAATTCCTGTTTGGGTTTCCAGCCAGGGGGCATACACACGTGTAGCACCTACCAAGACATTGTTTTCCAAAATCCCATAGGGTTGCACATACGAAGGAATGCCGTCATAACTGCTGGTGTTCCCTCCTTCAGTCAAACAACTGGTTAATCCTGTGAAAGCAATAACCATCACCATTGCGGATACGATAAAACTAACTTTTGGTTTCATAATTCATTCTTTGTATTAATAATTCTTTTTACATCTTAATGCCCTGCAAAAGTAATGGAATAGTCTTGATATTCAAAATTCTTTAGAATCTATTAACCGATTTAGGCCCTCAATTTCCAAATTTTACACTTTTTGGAAGGCCGGCAAGCCGTTTTTCACTACCGGAGAAAGGAGAAAATGCAGTTCGTGATTCATGTAATAAAAATCGCGACTAATATTTAAGGATGTTACAAGGAAGGATAGGCCAACAAACCGCTGTCGGATTCGTAGGTAAGCAGCCGGTACAGTTTAAGATCTGTGAGGACATCGCGATAATCAAAGGATTTATTGTTGACTATAACCTTCCGACTCACGAGCCTGATCCCATGACTGTAGTCAACATACCAATTAACATGCCCTGTATAAACCTGCTGAATCGGCGTTCCGTCGATTTTATGCCATCCATAAATTGCCACTCTGTCGGATTTGTGATTACGCAAAAGTGCGCCGGTAAGAACCACATCTTTTTTTATACCGGCAATCAAGCCTTTTCTATTATTTCTTTGTTTTTCAATGATTTCATTATGCAAGACAAAAGTCGGGAAACTGTCTCTGGCAGTAGTGAGCGGTTGAGGTTCGAGTTTGAGTGTCGCAGTTCGGTAAATCTCGTCGCAGATTTTGGGCGTAGAGAGAAAAAAACCGAGTGAATCAGCAATTTGTTGCGCTGTAGACGGTTGCATTGGAACTCTCAAAAAATTATCATTGTTTCCCACAGAAAGATAATCGGGCATGACGAAGTACGATGCGTAAACTCGCTCTCCATCAATGATTGCGGAGGTTTTAATCTCCACTGTTTCAAGTAAAAAATCCGGGAAATTTCCTGAGAGAATCGCATTTTTGATAAGTTTTTCTCTGCGGACAGGATCTGCATTGGTGGCTTTTTCTATAAAATCGGGAAGAGAAAAAGCGTTCTCTCCTCTATTCGCATTTGAATCAAGTAACTGATTATCAACGCTCTTGCATGATAATCCAAGAATTAACAAAAGAAAAGTAAGCAATTTCATGATAACTCGCATTTATCGGCAAAGATAATACATTTTTTAATGAAGCGGCAGTGTTACGCAATCCTGTCGTAACCTCTTTTTTTGTTTTTCTCAGAAGAAAAGCCTTACTTTGTATGAAAATGACGATCTATAATATCTATTTTATGAACCCAAACATCATCAATCCATTAGTTATTTCCGCAGGTGTGGCAGGCTGTTTGACGGCTTGTACGGACGGCGGAAAACAGGCGCAGACGCACCCGTCGTCTGCCAAACCGCTCA
>JAISUK010000026.1 GCA_031272075.1 Dysgonamonadaceae bacterium | reverse complement strand
CGACAGGCACGCCCACCCCGACATGGAGCGATGACGGCAACCTGCCCCCGGGCCTGACGCTAAGCTCAGCGGGCGTGATTTCGGGAACACCCACCGCAGCAGGGACGTTTACATTTACTGTTACGGCTACAAACACGCTCGATGACGTTTCGGAGACGTTTTCAATCACCATAGCCCCCGTTACTGCAACCGTAACAACCGCGCCCACAACGGCGTCGCCGACATACAACGGCACGGCGCAGGCGCTCGTCTCGGCAGGCACGGCTTCCGGCGGCACGATGAAGTATTCGCTCACGTCCGGCGGTACTTACACCACAGCCATCCCTACCGGCACCAACGCAGGCAGTTATACGGTTTACTATATCGTTGAAGGCGACGCCAACCACACCAACTCGGCGGAAGCGTCCGTACCCGTTACAATCGGCCAGTTAGACCTCTCGACACTGACGCCAGACCCCATCGCAGCCGTAACATACAACGGCACGGCGCAGACGCCCGTGATCACATCCTCAGGCGTAACGTTCCAAAGCGGCGACATCGCCTATACGTACTCCGCGACGAACATAGACGCCGGAACAGCGACGGTAACCGCCAGCGCAGGCGCGAGCGGCAACTGCATCAACGGCGCCGCGCCCCAGACGTTCACCATCAATCCGTTCGACCTCTCGAACCTGACATTGGCGTCCATCAGCAACGTAACTTACGACGGCATGGCGCACACGCCAGCACCGGTGATCACCTCCGGCGGCATCGCTTTCCTGCCCACTGATACTGTCCATAGTTACGCCAATAACATTGATGCCGGAACGGCGACGCCCAGCATGGCGGCAGGCGGGATGTTTAGTTTCTGGCACAGAAGCCTTGCCTTTTTAAGGGTAGGTTCAGCTCGCCCTGAGATATAATCATTTATACGAGACGGACTTACGCCGATTTCTTGTGCAAGTTGCTTTTGGGTTATACCTTTTTCGCCCATAAAATAGACGAGCAACTCTGACACAGCAGGTTTCCCAATCGGATAATGCGCTTTCTCGTATTCTATAACTATGTCCGAAATGAGCATGATTTTCAAACATCCAAGTTGATGACAATAATGACATGCGAGCAAAATATCTTACCGAATATTCCGTTATTAGGTATAATGAATACAAAATTCCTGTTGCTTTTGATGACAGCCTTTCAGTTGGTTGTCCTCTACTCCTGTACCGATCATTCCGTAGATTATTCGCGGAATCCGGGAGATGTGCTGGCTTTTTCGGCGGACACGATCGCGTTCGATACGATTTTGTCGTCCGTCAATACGCCGACGCGGGGATTTATCGTCTACAACCCGAATCCCAAGCCATTGCTGATTTCTTCCATCGCCTTGTCGGGAGGGAAACAAAGCGGATTTAATATCAATGTCGATGGCGTGGCAGGAACCGCCTTTGAAAATGTGGAGATTGGCGCAAACGACAGTTTGTACGTTTTTGTCAATGCCAAACTGGAAGACAACAATGCCGTGTCGCCGGTTTTGTATCTGGATTATATCGTTTTTACGACAAATTCCAACCAACAACGTGTAGTATTGCAGGCTTACGGACAGGATGCTTACATCTGGCGCGGCAAGATTATCGAAACCTCCGAAATGTTGCCGAATGACAAGCCTTATCTGATCTACGACAGCTTGGAGATAAAGGAAGGCGTGACGCTGACACTCCAGGAAGGGACGGTATTTTACATGCATCCCGGCGCTTCGATTCAGGTGAGAGGCACACTGATAGCGCAAGGAGCTATGGATAAGCGGATTGTGATTCGGGGCGACCGAATGGATCACGATTACATGGTCAATATTCCTTACGACCGGGTTCCGGGTCAATGGGGCGGGATTCGTTTTGCGGAAACCAGTTTTGACAACGAATTAGATTATGTATGGATACGCAATGGTTCTTATGGCCTGTCTTTCGATTCTTCCGATCCGGAACGTCTGAAACTGAAGATCAAAAATTCCGTCGTGACCAATGTGACAGGCAATCTGATTGTGGCCGAAAACTGCCATATCGAAGGAGAGAATTGTGAATTTTCCAACTCAAGATATGCCTTGTTGCAACTGGCAGGAGGGAAATACCGGTTTGTCCACTGCACGCTGGCCAATTGCTATCCGTCCGTCAAACAATGGCAGTATTCGGTGAATCCCACGGTGACTTTATCCAACAAGACATACGCCACGGATGCTGCCGGAGGACTCCAGGCTCCGGTCGCTGCCCCGTTGTTGCAGGCAGATTTCATGAACAGCATAATCTGGAGCCCGAATCTGCAATCGGGGAAGATTCAACTGCAGCCCGACACCGATGATTTTCCCGACACTCCTTTCAACTGTCATTTCCATCACTGCTTGCTTCTTCACGACGGCATAAACGATGACCGCTTTACTGCTTGTGTGTTTAATGAGAACCCGCTGTTTGTCAATACTTCACTGACGGACGATGAAGCGAGGTCGATCCCTTATGATTTCAGGCTTGATTCGATGTCGCTCGCGCGCGGCATAGCCGATCCGCTGATTGCGCAGGAACTGCCGGTCGACATGAACGGCATCTCCCGAATACAGGACGAAAGCGCCGATCCGGGAGCATATCAATATCATAACGAATAAATTTCCCGTATGCGAAAAAAGTTTTGGATACTGATCCTTCCACAGCTGTTTTTTCTAACCACAGGCATGGCGCAACAGCATTTCCGTGTCATGTCGTATAATGTGGAAAATCTCTTCGACACCTACGACGATCCGGAGAAAGACGATGCCGAATTTCTGCCCGAAGGCGTACGGCATTGGACTTACGGACGTTATCTCAACAAGCTGAACAACCTGTCGCGCGTGATTACTTCGGCGGGAGAATGGGACGCGCCGGTCATTATAGGGCTTTATGAGGTGGAAAACGAACAGGCAGTGTCCGACCTGGTACGCAATTCTCCCTTGAGGAATCAGCAATACCGTTTTGTCATCACTGATTCGGAAGACGCGCGCGGGATTGATATCGCGATGCTGTATCAGCGCGACCGGTTCAAATACCTCGCACATCAATCGTATCGAGTCCGGTTCCCCGCGAATCCGCAGAAAAAGACGCGCGACATCCTGCACGTCACCGGCATTGTACCGAGCCGAGACACCCTCGACGTTTTCCTCTGTCATTTCCCGTCGCGCCGAGGCGGAGAAGTGCAGTCAGAGCCCGACCGCATACAGACGGCCTCCATCCTCCGCAGCAAAGTCGACAGCGTGGTGCGTATCCGCAAGGATGCCAACATCATCCTCATGGGCGATTTCAATGATGAGCCTTTCAATAAGAGTATTTTCGAAATATTGCGGGCGAAGCCCTACTCCGAAGACATGCAACCGGGAGATCTCTGCAATTTATTTTATCATTTTTCCAAACAAAACAACAAGGGGACGTACAAATTCGGCAAGTTTTGGAATATGCTCGATCAGCTGATCGTTTCGGTAAATTTGCTGGATCGCAATCGGTCTTTTCATGTCTTGCCCGAATCGGCGGTGATATTTCAACGCGATTTTATGATGGTAGATGATGACAAGAATGGCGGGAAACGTCCGAAAAAGACCTACAATGGAATGAGGCACGAAGGCGGCTTCAGCGATCACCTCCCGATCATTGTTGATTTTTCCGTTGAAATAAAACCGCTAAACGCCGAATGAGATGCCCATGCGTTTTCCGAGCACAATCAGGTCGTGGTCGTGGGATACCAGTTTTAGTTTGCCGGAAATTTTGTTCAAAGGGACGGAAATGATATTGTCTCCCTTGACGGCAACCATCCTGCCGAATTGTCCTTTGGCGATGAGTTCGGTGGTGTGACCGCCAAGACGAGTGCCGAGATTCCGGTCGAAAGCCGAAGGACTTCCACCGCGTTGGACATACCCGAGCACCGTTTCCCGTGTTTCCATTCCGGTAGATTCTTCGATCATCCTGGAGATATACGTCGCGGGTCGGCAGTTTTTTTCGCCAGTCTCCAAGCCTTCGGCAATGGCTACGATGGAGTAGGGTTTGTTCTGTCGGGCGCGTTCGAGGATTGTACGGGTTACCTTTTTGATGTCGAATCCAAGTTCGGGAATCAAGATTACATCTGCGCCACCTGCCATTCCGGCATAAAGCGTGATCCAACCCGCGTGGTGTCCCATCAATTCAATGACCATGACGCGATTGTGTGAACTGGCGGTGGAATGGAGTCGGTCGATGGCTTCTGTGGCGATGGATACGGCGGTATTGAATCCGAAAGTGATGTCCGTGCCCCAGATATCGTTGTCTATCGTTTTGGGAATTCCGATGATGTTCAAGCCCAACTGCGACAGCTGGTAAGCGGTCTTCTGTGTCCCGCTTCCCCCGATGCATACGAGACAATCCAATCCCAATTCGTGGTAAGTATCGACAATCACCTGCGGCTTTTCTTCGTGGTCAGGATCAGGCTGAAAAAATTTCTTAAACGGTTTCTCCCTGGAAGTGCCCAAGATGGTGCCGCCCAGGTTGAGGATGCCCGAAAGCGTCTCGGTGTTCAATGGAAGGATGTCCTTGTTTAACAATCCGGTGAATCCGCAACGAATTCCGACAACCGTCATTCCGAAGTACGTAAGGGCGGTTTTCCCTACGCCTCTGATTGCCGCATTGATGCCAGGACAATCACCTCCCGAAGACAAAATGCCGATATTCACTTCGCGTTGTCTGTTGTCAATTATCCGAATCCAGATTTTCGTCGATCACTTCAATCTTTTTGACGATGAGATTGAGTTCTCCTTTCAGTTTTTCTATCTTTTGGTTCATGTCTTTGAGCAGACCGCCGCCGCCTTTGGAAGAGACGGACAGGAACCCGATATTGTTTTCGTACGTCTGGATATCGTTCTTCATGCGTTCGTAGTTGCGCATCAGTTTTTCTCGTTCGTTCAACAGGCGGTTTTTGGATTTATCTCCGCCCATGTCATTCAGGTTCGATTTGAAAGACTGCAATTTCCGTTCGGAAGCGTCCAGCTTCAGTCGGTCGAATTGTCTGTCGAGCGCGTCGTGGTATTCCTTGTTGATCTTATCTTTGTCTCGGAACGGAATAAATCCCGTATTGTTCCACTCGTTCATGATGTCGTGTAGTAAGTCGGTCGCTTCGGAGACGCTCAAAGATTCATCAATTTTGTTGATTCGTTTGATCAGTTCTTTTTTCTTCTTCAGATTATCCGATTCTTCGGTCTTTTGTGAAGAAAAATACGTATTTTTTTGTTCAAAGAAATAGTCGCAAGCAGAAAGAAAACGCTGCCGGAAAGCTTCGGTATGTCTGGGAGATGAGGGACCGATGGTTTTCCATTCTTTTTGCAATTCGATGAGTTTATTGGTTGTTTCTTTCCACTGTTGGCTGTCTTTCAGGGCTTCGGCTTGTTCACACAAAAGTTTCTTTTGCGCAAGATTCTGATCCAGCGTTTCCTTGTTGCTCTTATAAAATTCGTTTCTTTTATGGAAGAAAGCGTCGCAAGCCTTTCGGAAGCGTTCGAAGATTTTCTCATGATGCTTTCTGGGAGCAGCCCCGATCTTCTTCCACCGTTCTTGAAACGCGAGCACCCGTTTGTTCTGGTCTTCCCAGTCTTTGAGGGTGTTCAGGCTTTCAAAATTGATGGCTTCCAATTTCTCGCAAATGGCAGTCTTCAGTTCCAGGTTTTTATGTTCGTTGCTTCGGATTTTCTCGGTAAGTAGCTGGTGTTTTTTGTTGATCACTGCGGAAGCATTTCTGAAGCGTTGCCAGATTTCTTCGCGGAGTTCTTTCGCTACAGGACCGATTTCTTTCCATTCGATGTGCATTTTCTGGAGTTTCCGGAACGCTACGGCCACGTCTTTGATTTCGTTCAATTTTTCGGCAGCTTCGCAGAGTGTCGTCTTCAATTCCAGGTTTTTCCTGAAATCGTAGTCGCGCAACTCGTTGTTGATCTTCAGCAGGTCGTAAAATCGTTCGTTATAACGCAGGTAGTCCCTCCAGAGTTCGTTTGCAACGGAGGAATGAGGGAGCGGCTTAATTTCTTTCCAACGCTGTTGCAGCTTCCGGAAATTGATGTATATATTATAGAAATCGCCCTGGCTTTCGAGCAAAGTCTTCATGTCGCCGAGCAGTGCTTTCTTCAATTTCAGATTTTCTTCCCTGATCAATCTATCGTTGTTCGGAAATGCCGCATGCTTCTTCTCTTTATTGAAAGCAGCAGCGTCTTTAGCAATGGCGTCGGGGACGACCGCGGCGTCATCTTCCAAAACAGCATCGTCGACTTCGTCCGTGGCAACCGCAGCGTCATCTTCCAAAACGATGTCGGCATCTATTTCGTGGAGGACTTCTTTGCTTTCATCAGGGAAAGTGTCGGCGTTTTCTTCCAAAACAGCATCGTCGACTTCGTCCTTGTCAACGGCAGTGTCTTCGGTGTCTTCAGCCGAAATGGCGTCTATACCTTCGTCGGCAGGTGTGTCGGTGACTTCCTCCGGCGTGGCCGTTTCTTCCTCTAGGACCGTCGTTGACGATTCTTCCGGGTCGGCTTCACCCGCTACGGCTGTATCAATTACTTGGGATTCGGGCACGTCGGTAATTGTTGGTTCCGGCGCTACAGTCATATTGGTGGCCGTTCCCTCCGTATCGGCGGCAACTTCTTCCGAATATTTTTCGACTGGAGTCTGATCAACTTCCTTCGTTACACCCTTATCTTCAACATGTTCTGACTCGAAAGGTTGTTTCATAGCGAGTTAATTTTCAAAATTGGAGATGTACAAACTATTTCAAGTTACAAATGAAGTGAAAAAAAATGAGAAATCATTGTACTCTCCTACTTTTTTTAACATTAACCCGAAATTATTTACCAATCACCGTCGTTTTTGATGACATTTATCAATTTGGAGACCGCTTCTTCGGCAGGGATATTTTTTTCGATACATTGATTACCTTTATACAGCGCCACCATCCCTTTTCCGGTGCCTACATAGCCGTAATCGGCGTCCGCCATTTCGCCGGGGCCATTGACGATGCAACCCATGATTCCGATTTTCAGTCCCTTCAGGTGTCCGGTTGCATTTTTGATTTCTTTGACGGTTGCTTGCAGGTCAAACAATGTGCGTCCGCATCCGGGACAGGAAATATATTCCGTTTTGCTGATTCGGCGGCCTGTAGCTTGCAGAATATCCAAAGAGCACGCGGCAATTTCGGAGGGCGTGATGTTCGGATGGTTGTTATGTAACCAAATTCCGTCGGCAAGTTTGTCCAGGAAAAATACACCGCAATCAATCGCTGATTTGATGCGGAGTGAGGCGATGTCGGATTCGCTGTAATTGCTTCGCATGACGACGGGATTGGCGATCTGCTCATTCATCAGTCGATGGATAAATGCTTTTTGCTCGCCGAAAGCAAAAAGATGATCGCAGGCAAGCAAGATCACGGAATGATTGTCCTGCTTCAATAACGACAGGGTCTCTTCCGTCAAATCGCGATAGTGGAGGGAAATGAATTTCAACGGTGCGTTGCAGGCTTTCCAAGTGTCCATGGAAGTGGCGTCAAACAACGGATGGACATTCGTTTTCGGGAGGTAGGCGGCATAATCGACGAGCAGTTGCAAATGATCGGGATAGCGCTCCGGATTTTCTTTACCGATGTAGAAATAGTCGGCGGTGATGGTTTCCGGGCTGGAAGTTCCGATAGAAGCAATGACGACCGGCGCTTGGGTGCCGCCGATATTGCCGAGTGGAAATGTCTTCCTGCGGACGGGCGAAAACGGATTAAAGTGCGTAGCCGCCGTTCCGTCAATCGGTGGATGGTTTGTTTTCGTTCCGACGTAATCGATGATCTGTTGTGCGATGGGAATCTCCCGTTCGGGGTCTTCGCTCAGCGACACCCGGATTGTATCGCCGATGCCTTCCATCAGCAATGTCCCGATGCCGACCGCCGATTTGACCCGTCCGTCTTCGCCTTCGCCCGCTTCGGTGACGCCGAGATGTATGGGGAAAGCCATGCCTTCCGTTTCCATCCGGTTTACGAGCAGGCGTACGGTGCAGACCATCGTAGCAACGCTGGAGGCTTTGATTGAGACGACTACCGCGTCGAAAGCCTGTTCTCGGCAAATGCGGAGAAATTCCATGCACGACTCGACCATCCCCTGGGGTGTATCGCCGTAACGCGACACGATCCGGTCGGAAAGCGAACCGTGGTTTACGCCGATTCGGATGGCGGTGTGGTGTTGTTTGCAAATTTCCAGAAACGGGATCAGTCGGCTTCGGATTTTTGCCGTCTCAAGCGCATACGCTTCATCGGAAAAATCCACTTGTTTGAAAGTTTTGACCGGATCCACAAAATTGCCAGGGTTGATGCGGACTTTTTCTACGATCTGCGCTGCAGCTTCGGCCACTTTGGGGTTGAAATGGATGTCGGCGATCAGCGGCGTGAGGCAGCCGCGTTTTCGCAGCCCGTCGCGTATCAACCGCAGGTTTTCTGCTTCGCGAATACCCTGGGCTGTCAGACGAACAAATGCGGCACCGGCTTCGATGATGCGGATACACTGAGCGATGCTTTGCTGCGTATCCAGGGTCGCGGTGTTGGTCATCGATTGCAGACGGACAGGATAATCGCCCCCCATCAAGGTATGACCGACGGCGACTACCTGCGAATTTCTGCGTTTGTAATTAAAAAGTGGATTCTTTTCGTCCGGAGAAGACATTTTTTTTGCTCAATTCGTTTTGAAACGGTATTTCACCGAAGCGAGTTCCTTATTCGCTTCTACGATTTTCGTCTTCAATGCCTCTTTGTATGCTGCCAGTCGTGACTGTAATTCTTGGTCGCCGACGGATAAGATCTGCGCAGCGAGGATGGCGGCGTTCATCGCGCCGTTGATTCCTACCGTTGCCACGGGAATCCCCGGAGGCATCTGTACGATGGCAAGCAAGGCATCCACGCCGTCTAACGAAGAATTGACCGGCACGCCGATGACCGGCAAGGTCGTCATTGATGCGATGACCCCTGGCAGGTGCGCTGCCATGCCTGCAGCAGCGATAATGACCCGGATGCCGCGGTCTTTCGCTGTTTTTGCAAACTGTTCGACTTCGTTGGGAGTGCGGTGAGCCGACAAAGCCGTCATCTCAAAAGGGATGCAAAAATCATTGAGCGTTGCGGCCGCTTTTTCCATGACGGGAAGGTCGGAAACGCTTCCCATGATGATGCTTACTTGAGGAGTCATTCTCCGATAAATTGTTGGTAGTCGGCGGCCGACAGCAAGGAGTCCGCTTCGCTGACGCTTTTAATCGCTACTTTGACAATCCAGCCTTCGGTGTATGGATGCTGATTCACCAATTCGGGATGTTCGTCCAAGGCTTCATTCAGTTCGAGTACTTCGGCCGTGACCGGCATCAGCAGGTCGGAAACTGTTTTCACAGCTTCTACGGATCCGAAAACGGCATTTTGTGCGATCGTCTCGCCGACCGTGTCAACATCGACAAAAACGATTTCGCCCAATTCGCTTTGTGCGTAATCGGTAATGCCTACATACGCTTGGTTGCCTTCGATGCGGATCCACTCGTGATCCTTTGTGTACTTTAATTCTTCCGGAAAAATCATGTTTATTCTGTTTTTAATTTGTTAGTATATTAATAATGATTATTGTTCATATTTCTTTCCGCAGCCGAGCGACGGAGATTCCCATCTGTTCACGGTATTTCGCGATGGTTCTTCGGGCGACTTCATAGCCTTTATTTTTTAACGCCTTGACCAATGCGTCGTCCGTCAGCGGCTTGCTTTTATCTTCTTCTTCGATGCAGGCTTTCAGTATTGCTTTGACTTCACGTGTGGATACTTCCTCGCCTGCATCGTTTTGCAGCGCTTCCGAGAAAAAATATTTCAACGGAAAGATTCCGTAATTGGTTTGTACGTATTTGCTGTTGCTGACGCGCGAGATGGTGGAAATGTCGAGACCGGTCAGGTCGGCGACATCTTTCAGGATCATGGGTCGGAGGTCCTGCTCTTCGCCTGTCAGGAAGAAATCGTGCTGAATGTCGATGATGGCCAGCATCACATTCTTCAAAGTGCTCTGATACTGTTTGACGACATCGATAAACCACTTGGCGGAATCCAGTTTTTGTTTGACGAAGAGGAGCGCTTCCTTTCGTTCGAATGTCTGATTTTTCTTATTTTTGGAATAATCCTCCAGCATATTCAGGTAGTCGCGGTTGATACGGAGTTCCGGAATATTTTGCTGCGGCAGATTCAATACCAGTTTGTCGTTCACGATTTCCACCACAAAATCGGGATTCACTTGTGTCATTTTACTCTCGAGTGCGCTGTCCCACGAATTGCCCGGCTTGGGATTCAGCAGTGTGATGTCTTTGATCGCGTCTTTCAGATCCGCTTCGCTGATGTCCAATCCTTTTTTTATTTTGTCGAAATGTTTTCTGGAAAACTCTTCGAAATAATCCGCCAGGATATGGAATGCGATGCGGTTGGTGGTCGTCTTGGATTTTCGTTTCAACTGCAGCAACAGACATTCCTGTAGGCTGGAAGCGGCGACTCCCGGCGGGTCGAGTTCTTTGATTTTTTGCAACACCTTTTCTATTTTCGAAGGGGTGACTTCTGTTCCATATTTAAATGCCAGGTCGTCGGACACAGCGCTCAGGTCGCGTCTCAGATAGCCGTCTTCGTCGATATTGCCGATCAGGTATTCGCCGATGCGGACTTCTTCGTCCGTCAGGTTTCGCAGCCGCAACTGATTGAATAAATACTCCTGGAACGATTCGGTATCGGCGTATGGAATCTCCTCTTTTTTATTGTCGGAGGAATAATTGTTCTGATAAAATTTATAATCCGGGATATCGTCTTCAGTCATGTAATCGCCCAGAGCGAGTTCTTCCTGGGTGATGTCGTTGTCTTCGTTGTCGGGATTAAAGTCATCAATCGACTCGAAGAGGTCTTCTTCGGAAGAATAGTCTTCCCCTTGTTCCAGCGCTGGATTTTCTTCCAGTTCCTGGTTAATCCTGTTTTCGAGTTCGAGCGCACTCAGCTCCAGCATTTTAATCTGCTGGATTTGCCAAGGGGACAGTTTTTGTTGTAATTTCTGACTTAATTGTTGCCTGATCATATTTATTTGCGTATTCCGATAACTTGCGGTAACAATGCGGCGCAAAGATAGAAATTGTTTTTCAATACCGGAAACTACTTCCGCCTAAAAATTCCCGCAACAGCGAAGTGTTTGGTAATTCGTTCACATCGATAGCGGTAAAATAATCCAGGAATTTCATCAATCGGTAAGCCTCCGCAAATTCCGGATCGCGCGGCGACACTTCCGCCAGGATCGGATCTGCAAAGCGTTTCAGTGCTGCCAATTCGTACAGCATCGCAGAATTAAACATGGCGTCGGCCTCTTCTTGAAAAGGAAAAATCCAGCGGTCTTCGCCTTTCCTGACGCTCGCCCACCGTGCGATGGTTTCTTTGGCGGAATATTTGCGAAATTGGTAGTCGCGCACAATACGCCGAATCAGCCGATTGTCTGTCGTTGGAATCCAGTTGTGGTCGTCCAGTGAAATGGTAGTCAATGCAGATACATAAATCTTGTAGAGGCTTGCGGGGTTCACCTCCGGGATCAGCTTGGGGTTCAGCGCATGAATTCCTTCCATAACCAATACGGAATGGTCTTTCAGTTGGATGGAATTACCGCGATAGACCCGTTTGCCGATGGTGAAATCGAATGTCGGGAGTTTCACTTCTTCGCCTGCGAGAATTTTCTTTAAGTCGGAATTGAAAAGCGGCAAGTCGATGGCGTAAAGTGATTCGAAGTCGTATTCTCCCGATTCGTCCAACGGCGTCACTTCGCGGTCGACATAGTAGTCGTCCAGCGAAATTGCCACAGGATGAATCAGACTGGTCATCAATTGGATTTGCAACCGTTTGCAAAAAGTTGTCTTGCCCGACGAGGAAGGGCCGGAAATCAACACGACTCGAACGCCCTCGTTGTAACGCGCGGCAATCTCTTCCGCCATTTTAGCGATCTGTTTTTCCTGAAGGGCTTCCGCCACTTTGACCAGTACCGGAATGGATCCCGATTCGTGTGCGTGGTTCAGGTCGCCTACGGTGCCTAACCCCAGCACCCGTTGAAGTTTCACGTGATCCTGAAAGACCCTCATCATCTTTTCCTGCTTGACGAATGGCTGCAATTCGGCTGGGTTTTGCATGTTGGGCACGCGCAAGAGGATTCCGTTGTGATATTGCTGCAGGCCGAACAGGTGGATGTAGCCCGTATGCGGCAAGAGCGCCCCGTAGTAATGGTCGATGTGGTTATCCAGCAGGTTGTAAGTGCTGTAAACGCGGCGGGAGGTTTCGAGCAAGCGCGCTTTGTCTTCCATCTGATTTTCACGAAACAGTTTGACGATTTCGGTTGTCTGCCCCGAACGTGTCTCAAACGGGAGTTTCTGGTCGATGATTTCCTGCATGCGGGTTCGCAAGCGGTCGACATCTACTTTGGTGGTCGCCCTCCCAATGGCCAATTCACAATAATAGCCTTTGGAAACGGGATGTTCGATGTAGATGGTTTTGCCCGGAAAAAGATCGTTTACGGCTTTCGACAGCACAAAGCAGAGTGAACGGACATACGCGCGCATGCCCGAAGGGTCGGAAATGTCGTAAAACTCGATATCTTTAGAAGTATAGCATCTGAAATGGAGCGCTTCCGTTTTGTTGTTTACTTTTGCGCCCGCGAGTGTGAAAGGCAAATTGACGTTCATCGCTTCGTAGATGTCCAATAAGGAACTTCCGGGAGCAAAATCTCGGTATTTTTGGGTATTCTTACAATAGATTTGAATCGTATTATCCATAAAATTGCTATATCAAAGTGTCAAAATAGATGTCTACAAAAACAAAATTACGAAAAAAAAACGATATTTCGCCAATTGTGTCATTGAAAAGAGTTATTTTTGCAACGTTTATTAGTGTGTTAAAAGAAAAAGAGAACCGCTTCGGATGATCCCGGAATGGGTTTTCCTCCCTTGTCGCATTTATAAACACCTGGTTTATAAAGATATACGTGTCGGATGGTTTTGAGTGACCTCAAGCGTTCCGACCGATGCGTGTAGCAAAGAACCGGAACTCAGAAATAAAATTATTGATAAATTTAAAAGTTAAAAAATGAGAAAAATTAGTGTATTGTGTGTTATCGCGGTATTAGCCATTGGAATCGCATCTACTTCATGTGGCGCAAAATCGTCTGTAAAATTAAAATCGGATTTGGATAGCGCAAGTTATCTTGTTGGAGTAAGCATCGGTACCCAGATGCGGGATTTTCCCGGAGGACCGAATATCGACGTCCTGATTGCAGGATTGAAAGATGCTTTCAAAGATGATTCGTTAGCCCTCAAGATGGATCAAATGCAAATGCAGATGTTTATGCAAAGTTATTTCACTCAGGCTCAGACGAAAGATGCCGAAAAAACCAAAGCAGAAGGTGACAAATACTTGGCTGCAAAGAAAAAAGAAGCAGGTGTAGATTCTACAGCCAGCGGACTGCTGTATAAGGTAGAAAAACTCGGCGACGGCCCGAAACCTACTCCTGAAGACCGTGTTCGTGTCAACTATGTCGGCAAATTGATCGATGGAAAAGAATTTGACAAATCCGACAATCATCCCGACCCCAACGGCGGCGGTACGGTATTCGGAGTGAACCAGGTGATTCCGGGATGGACCGAAGGGCTGCAATTGATGCCGGTAGGCTCGAAGTACATTTTCTATATTCCGTCGCAGCTGGCTTATGGAGAAAGAGGCAACCAGGGGATTAAGCCAAATTCCGTGCTGGTGTTTGACGTCGAATTGCTCGAAATCATTCCGGCTGACAGCACTGAAAATAATTAATTTATCATCACTCGGACAATTATGGAAAAGATAGATAAATTGGATCGAAAGATCCTGGAAATCATTTCTCAAAATGCCCGGATTCCGTTCAAAGATGTAGCGGGGATTTGTGGTGTGTCGCGCGCAGCCATTCATCAACGTGTGCAAAAGATGATCGAATTGAAAGTGATCGTTGGATCAGGTTATCATATTAATCCCCGGGTATTGGGTTATAATACGTGTACTTACATCGGAGTGAAACTGGAACGAGGATCCATGTACAAAGACGTTGTTCCTGAATTTGAAAAAATTCCGGAAGTCATTGAGTGTCATTTTACTACAGGGCCGTATACGATGTTGATCAAACTGTTTGCACGCGACAATGAAAATTTGATGGAATTGTTGAACAGCCGGATTCAGGAAATTCCGGGTGTGATTTCTACCGAAACATTGATTTCGCTGCGCCAAAGTTTTAAGCGGGAAATCCCTGTTTCCAAACCGGAATAATTACCGGAATTGACAAAGAAAAGAATTAGAGGCTATCTCAAAAGCGCGTCATTGCGGGCTCGATCCGCAATCCCAAGTTTTTGAGACAGCCTCTTTTTTTTGCGTAACGCATCATCGCCGTTCGGTATCCGTCGATCAGTGCAATTTCTCCAACAACCGGATGCTTTCAACGGCTTCTTTAACATCGTGAACGCGCAGGATGGAAGCCCCGTTCAGTAGCGCAAAGGTGTTCAGGACGGTGGTGCCGTTCAGACTTTCTTCGACCGAGCAATTCAATGCTTCCCGAATCATCGTTTTCCTGGAGATACCGACCAGCAATGGGAGGTCAAACAGGCGAAATTCTTTCAGTTCACGCATCAGCAGGAAATTTTGTTCGGTATTTTTACTGAAGCCAAAGCCGGGATCCAGGATGATGTCCGTGACTCCGGAGAGGTGCAAGGCATTTATTTTTTCCGAGAAATAGAGAAACAGTTCTTTCATCAGATCGGCGTAAACCGTATCTTGCATCATTGTCAGCGCCCCGCCCCGAAGATGCATCAGAATATAAGGAACCTTGAGTTGTGCAACGACGGTGTGCATCCGGTCGTCCATCTCGCCTGCGGATATGTCGTTGATCATTGCAACACCGTATTTTTCTACACACCGCAAAGCGATCTCGGAACGAAAAGTATCGACCGAGACAACCGCCTTCGGATACTCACGAAACAGGATGCCAAGTCCGAAATCCAGTCGGGCCGTTTCTTCTTCTTCCGTCACAAGTGCAGCGCCGGGACGCGTGGAAAAGGCGCCCACGTCGATGAAATCTGCCCCTTCTGCTTGCAGTTGGTTGACGCGTGTTGCGATTTCCTGTTCGGTCTGCTTCCGGCTTCGCGGGTAGAATGAGTCGGGAGTAAGATTCAGGATTCCCATTACGCGCGGGAAGGATAAATCAACCAGTTCTCCTTTGATATTGATGTACATGAATTTTGTTGTCTGTTGTTTTTATTTACAAAAATACTTTTTTTCAACGATATTTTTCTACCTTTGTTGGAAATTTGCCATAGCGGATGAATATTCTAGATATTTACCGGATTTTTCTATTGCATCCCGTTATCACTACCGATACGCGAAACTGCAGCCCCGGCGCTTTGTTCTTTGCTTTGAAAGGAGAACATTTTGACGGGAATGGTTTTGTTTTGGAAGCGCTTCAAAAAGGATGTGCGTATGCTTTCAGTGATGCGGAGGGAGTGGGGGATGATCCGCGAATTATCCACGTCGGAAATTGTCTAGAAACGCTCCAGCAGTTGGCCAATCTGCATCGCAGGCAATTGAATACCAGGATTATTGCTGTAACCGGATCTAACGGTAAAACCACGACCAAAGAATTGACCGCCGCAGCGCTGTCGGCGAAATACCGGGTTTTATCCACGCAGGGAAATCTGAACAATCACATCGGTGTGCCGCTGACTTTGTTGCAATTGACCGAAACACATCAGTTTGCCGTCGTCGAAATGGGTGCAAATCACGCCGGAGAGATTCTTCACTTGGCGGAAATTGCAGCGCCCGACTACGGATTGATTACCAATATCGGCAGAGCGCATTTGGAAGGCTTTGGCTCGTATGAGGGCGTTGTCCGGGCGAAGAAAGAGCTGTACGATTATTTGCGTCGAACGGGAGGAACCGCCTTTGTCAATCAGGAAAATCCGATCTTGACGTCAATTGCGAAAGAATTGAAGCAAGTGGCTTACGGCACCCATCCGGAAGGCACATTCGTTTGGGGAAGTGTCGCCGAAGCATTTCCTTTTTTATCACTTGAATGGCATCGTGCGGCCGATGTATATCGAATCAAGACCCAACTGGTCGGAACGTATAACCTGGAGAATGTACTGGCGGCGATCGCAATCGCAACTTTTTTTCAGGTAGATGCCGATGCGGTGTGTAAAGCGATTGAAGCCTATTCCCCCGAAAATCACCGTTCGCAACTTCTGGAGACGCCACACAATCGGTTGATCGTCGATACCTACAATGCCAATCCCAGCAGCATGCAAGTCGCTCTGGAGCATTTCAGCCGGATGGATGTTTCTCCCAAGATGTTGATACTGGGCGATATGAAAGAACTCGGTGCGCATAGCCACGATGAGCACCTGGCATTGGTCGATTTCATTGAAAAAGCCGGTTTCGACCGTGTAGTATTATGCGGGCCGCAGTTTTCTTCGTTGGTGCTGAAAGCGGGTCGGCAGTTCGCATCGGCGGAAGCCTTGATAGCCGCGCTTCAGAAAGAAAAAATCACCGGTTATTATATTTTGATTAAAGGTTCGAGAAGTAATCAATTAGAAAAGGTGATTGCGTATTTATAACTTTGTGAATATACTTTTATAAAAAACTAAATATTATTTATTATGTACGGATTTTTTAAGTTGTTTTTATTGGGAACCACACGAATCGGGTTTTTCAGAACGATCGGAATGCTTTTCAGCTATAAAATGGGACGGTTGCGTTCAATGAAGTTTCCAGGGGTGAAACATCCGATTTTGCTTCGTCCGGGTACGACGGATTTTACTACTTTCTTTCAGGTGTTTATCGAAGAGGAATATGCGATTCCATTCGATGCCAATGCCCGTTTTGTGATTGACGGCGGCGCCAATGTCGGGTACTTTGCCCTTTACATCAAAAACAAATTTCCTGAAACCACCATTGTGTGTATTGAGCCGGATCCTGAAAATTTTGAGTTGCTGCAAAAGAATGTTGCTCCTTACGACGGCATTTATTGCGAAAACTGCGGGCTTTGGAACAAGGATGTCAAACTCAAAGTTTATGACAAATACAATAACGGGAAATGGGGAATGGTCGTCGAAGAAGATCCCGACAATGGTACAATTCCGGCAATGTCCATCAGTACATTGTTGGAGAAATATGCCATCAGCGAGATCGACATTCTCAAATTGGATATCGAAACCAGTGAAAAACAATTGTTTTCGGAAAATTATGCGGCGTGGCTGTCGAAAGCCAAGGCTATTGTCATCGAACTGCACGACTGGCTGGCACCCAACTGTGCGCGCACTTTCTTTCAGGCGATCAACAGTCGGTTTTCGGCATACAAATTATCGATACAGGGCGAAAACCTCTTTGTAGAAATTAATCCTGCAAGTTTTTGAGGATGCGTTCGGCGTCCATGCGTCCTTTTTCGAGGATGCTTTCCATGAGTACCGGCGCTCCTGACTGTCGTTTGCTCTCGTTCGACGCTTCCATAAAAGTAAACAGTTCAATGGTTTCTTCCGGGTCAATCGGCACAATTTTGGTGTTGAAAAACTGCAGGATTTGATCCAGCAGCACAGCGTAGCCTTCATATCCGCCTGCCTGCACAATTTTGTCACTGCAAAAAACAGTGCCTCCGTAGTCGCTTTTCCCTGCGCGGATACCGCGGAAAGTGCCGATGCGGCCATCTGCCCAGATGCCAGTCACCACATTGCAGTCTTTTGCAGATGCGCGGCTTACCGAAACACATCCGGTTCCCATGACGGTATACAATATTTCCACTCCATGAATGCCATACCAGCTGAAATCAGCATGGCCGGGTTCGTAGGCATCCGGCGAATAGCAGTCAGCGCCGAGTACCTTGCCGTATGATCCTTCGCGTATTTTTTGGTTTTCAGGCGAATAGCGCAGAGAAGAAGATGAAAACATCGGGACGTTGTATTTTTTTGCCAGTTGAAACAGTGCGATCGTTTCCGCCAGGTTTGCTGTGGCGGGCTTATCGACAAACACCGGTTTACCGGCTTTGAAGACTTCCAAGGCCTGTTCCAGATGCAGGTTGCCGTCGTTGGTCTCCAACAGGACGCAATCGACTTGTTTGAGTAATTCCGCGATGGAGGCGGTGATTTTTACGCCGAATTTTTTTGCATCTTCGGTGTATCCCGGAATCCGTTTGTAGCTGTTTTCAATGGTTTTTGAGCCGTAGGGGTAGGCCGCTACAATCCGGAATCCCTTGTATTGTTCGGGAGCATTGTCGTCATTCAGCAGTTTGATGAACGCGGGCGAATGGGAAGTGTCCAATCCGATGATGCCCAATTTTATCACTTGTTGCGAATAGGATTGTCCGAGGAAGCAACAGACTGTTGCCAATAGCATTGTAATCTTTTTCATACGTATACCATATTATAATTATATTGTTATTCATTCATTCAGTAGCGAGGAACTGTCATTGTCGAGGTATAAAACAGCCTGGCCAGGCGCTTTCCTCAACACCGATGCAGGGCAGTTTTCTGAGATTTCTCCTTTGAGGGTGCTGTATACAGCCTGCGCTTTGGTTTTGAACGGGACGATGCAAAACAAATACGGGGCGGACAACAAAGTCGGGATTGTGAGCGTAAGCGCTTGTGTAGGAACGTCTTCCAATTTCTCAAAACATTTATCATGCACCTGTTGACGCCTGCTTGTTTCGTCCAGGTCGACCACTTTTATCACTTCGCTGTCGTCAAAACGGGCGACATGCGGATCATTGAAAGCCAGGTGACCGTTTTCGCCGATTCCCAGGCAAACGATGTCGGGCGGATAATGCTGTAATAGGCGGGCATAATATTCACATTCCTGTTCGATGGGATTATTGCCGTTGAGATAAAACACATTGCCGAAAGGCAGTAACCCAAAAATGGCAGTTTTCAGAAAATTTCCGAACCGCTGCGGAGCATTTTCGTCCAGGTTGATGTATTCGTCCAGATGAAAAGCATTGATTTTGCCCCATTCAATCTCTTTGTAAGTGACGAGTTGTTTGAGAAATTCGGATTGCGAAGGCGCGGATGCAAAAATCATATTGATCTGTTGTTTCCGACTGAGTAGCGCTTTTATTTGTACCGAAACGTCTTTTGCGGCATGGAACGACATTTCCGAGCAGGAAGCGAATGTTTTTACCGTCAGTTTATCTATTTGATGAATCATGGATGAATATAGTTTGTTTTAGAATAGATGAAATTGCCTTTCAAGATGGTCGCCTGTACGGAAATATCGTCGTCAAACAGAACAATATCCGCGTCTTTGCCCATTTCCAGCGACCCTTTGCGATGGTCGATGCCCAGCATCCGGGCAGGATTCAGAGTCATCATTTTTACTGCGTCGGGAAGGGGAATTTCGGCCAGTTGTATCATTGTACGTACCAGCCGGTCGGCAGTAGCCACGCTTCCTGCGAAAGCCGAACGGTCGGGTAATTTTGCTACGCCGTCTTCGACGATCACTTTTCTCCCTTGCGCGACGCTCCCCAACAGGTATTCGCCGTCGGGCATCCCTGCCGCCCGCATCGAATCGGTACACAATGCGATCATGTCTCGATTTTTGAATTTACAGACGAATTGCAGTAGCGACTTGGGCAAATGAATCCCGTCGGCAATAATTTCAACGCTCAGGTCGTCGAGGGCGTAAGCAGCTTCGACAGCTCCGGCATAGCGATAGGCATTGCGGCGGGTGATCGTAGACATGCAGGAATAAAGATGTGTCACGTGGGAGAATCCCGACTTGCAGGCTTCCGCTACCTCTTCGTAGAGGGCGTCGGTGTGACCCAATGATACCAAAATTCCTTTCTCTCGCAGCTTTCTCCCCAACTCCAGGGCGCCATCCAATTCCGGGGCGATGCTCCAGCGGACAATCAGGTGTTGGCCTACATCCAGTATGGCGTTGTATTCGTCAGGATCGGGGTTGCGTAAATATTTGGGGTCTTGCGCTCCCCGCTGATTGTAGGCAAAATAAGGACCTTCCAGGTGCAAGCCAAGCAATGCTGCGCCGTCGTGATTCAATCGTTTCGCCTGCTCAAAAATCGGGAATGTATTCAATAATTCTTCCGTTGTAGTCGTCAAAGTGGTTGGAACCAGGGCGGTGGTTCCGTAGCGTGCGTGTGTACGTGCGGCGCCAAGAAAGGCTTCCGTCGTATTGTCCATAAAATCGTAACCTCCTGCACCATGTGTATGTATATCGATGAATCCCGGAGACACATAAAGGCCTTGTGCATCGATTCGGAGATCCGATTCAAAACCACGCTCACAGATTCCCTCGCCGATATCGGATAGGATGCCATCGCTGCAAACGAGGTGCCCCTTATCGATAATCCTCTCAGGTAAAACAAGTTTCGCGTTTTCTATTACGATTCTCATATCTATTTCTATCGTTGTCGAATAATAAAAAAATCAAATAATGATTCGTTAAAAATTCAAAATTACACTTTTCTGTTTCCGAAATGAGGATTGATATGCGAATGACAATTGTCATAAGGCGTCAATGTGCCGAAATCAGGTGCGCTTATTTATATAATTTCCGATATTGCGCCGGTGACATGGATTTATATTTTCTGAAAATGCGGGATACATTTTTATAGTCGTCAAATCCGGCTTGGATAGCAGCGTCAGGGAGATACATATCGGTAGTCAGCAACAGTTTGGTGAATTGATTCATCCGATAATCCAATACGCATTGATAGATTGAAGTCCCGACGAGTTCTTTGAATTTTTTCTCCAGCACCCTCCGCGATAGGGGCACCAGATCCACCAAGTCGCTGACGGATATTTTTCGACTGTAATTCAGGTTGATATAGTCCAGTATGATTTTGATGTATTCATCCGTGACGGCATATTTGTCGGTCGAAGGTCGGCTTTCGATATACAAAGGTTTAATCACGATATTAAATGTTTCGTTGATTTCGTGTCGAATGTATTGATCCAAGAGTTTGGCGGCTTGATATCCACCGTTTTCTACATCCAGAACAATCGAAGAAAGCGCCGGTGTAGACAGATTGCACAGCAGGGTATCATTGTCCACGCCCAGGATGGCGATCTCGTCGGGGATGGCGATATTGAAAATATTGCAGGTCTCTGAGACATGCAGTGCATAGTAATCGTCGCAGGCAAAAAGCGCTGTCGGTTTCGTCAGCGACTGCAGCCATTTGTTCATGTTGTCGATGTTGTAGAGCCATTCTTTGTTGTCCGGATTTTTGTTTTCAAACACCTTACATTCATACCCGTGCGCTTCAATCGTTTCTTTGTAACCCAACCCCCTTTCGCGCGACCAGATGGCATTTTTGTAACCGTAAAACGCGAAATGACGGAAGCCTTTCCCCAAGAAAAAATTGGCGGCCATCGCACCGGTCTCGTAATAGTCGCCCGTGAGATTTGAGATATAATCGTTTCGTTCGCGGTAATTCTGCACGATAATCGGAATATCCAATTCCTTGAATAATTCCGGATTGAGATCTCGAAGTTGGGCAATGATGGCATCCGCTTTCCATTTTCTGGCAAAGTCGACCACGCCTTCTTCGCCATACATCATCCGGTAATAAAGCGGCATACGCAAGAGCGACCAGGGGCCAGCTTCGCGCGAATAGCGGATGATTCCCTCCAGCAACCGGCGACTGTACCCGCTTGAAAAATCCGTCAATACAAGAATCTTTAGCATTGTTTTTTTTGTTTATTAATTAAAGGCGATACAACAAAAATAATACAATTATAATTTTATTCCAAATAAAACGTTTTTTGAGGACAGTAGAACGTCATTAGAGTTTAGTTTGGATCGAAATACCGGTTCCTTTGTAAGAAAGAATAAGATTTGATTACTCTAAAATAAAACCAAGTATTTGAATGGAAGCGTATAACAAGCGGAATACGACCGTCGCGATTGTGATCGTGGGCGTCATGTTTTTTGTCTTCGGATTGGTCTCATGGGTCAATGCCATCCTGATTCCGTATTTTAAAATCGCATGCGAATTGACGCATTTCGAATCGTATTTTGTGGCATTTGCTTTCTATATTGCCTATTTGTGCCTTTCCCTACCGGCAGCGCATGTCCTGAACAAAATCGGATATAAACGCGGGATCATGTATGGATTTTTCTGCATGGCGCTTGGGGCATTGTTGTTTATTCCGGCTGCGCTCACCCGAATGTATGGAATTTTCCTTTCGGGATTGTTTGTGATTGGCGCCGGATTGACTATGCTTCAGTCGGCGGCAAATCCTTATATCACCATTGTCGGGCCGATTGAGAGTGCCGCCAAAAGGATTAGCATCATGGGGATATTCAATAAGTTTGCCGGGATCATTTCTCCGCTCATTTTTGCCGCAGTCGTTTTGAAAGCTTCCGACAGCAATTTGTTTGCTTTGCTCGACTCCGGGACGCTCGACGAAGCCTCCAAAAACCTGATGCTGGACAGTCTGATTCGCAGAGTCATACCTCCTTACGCAGTTTTATCGGGGCTGTTGCTTTTGTTTGGCATTTATATCCGTTATTCGGTACTCCCTGAAATAGATCCTGTCGAAAATAACAAAGAAGAAGAAAACAGCGGCGGGAAACGAAGTTCGGTGTTGCAATTCCCGTACCTGGTGTTGGGAGCGGTCGCCCTCTTCATTCATGTCGGGACGCAAATCATCGCGATAGATACGATTATCAGCTATGCCAATTCGATGGGAATGGACCTGCTCAAAGCAAAAGCGTTCCCTTCTTTCACATTGGCCGCCACCATCATCGGCTACCTGCTCGGAATCATACTGATACCGAAATATTTATCCCAGACACGGATGTTACAACTCTGTTGTATTACCGGGCTGTTGCTGTCAATGGCCGTGGTCTTTGTCACAAAAAAAGTAGACTTTTTGGGGTATAACAGCAATTTATCAATCTGGTTTTTATGTGCACTCGGTTTACCTAATTCGCTGATATATGCTGGTATATGGCCTCTATCCATCAAAGGACTGGGACGTTTTACCAAAGTAGGATCTTCCATGCTGATCATGGGCTTAAGCGGAAACGCAATCATGCCGGTCGTTTACGGGTATTTTGCCGATATACATGGTTTGCAGCACGCTTATTTCCTGTTGATTCCTTGTTATCTTTACCTGATTTTCTTTGCTGTCTACGGTCATCGAATCCGGTCATGGACAAAATCTTTAGAACAAAAAAGTTGAAAATTGAAATCAAAGTTTTAATTTTGTACTTCTTATTCTAAATTGATGCAAATGCAAGATTTGTCCCGCAGGGAGTTCCTGAAAAATATGGGTGTAATTGGAGGTAGTGGAATCGTGTTTTCTTCGTTGCCGCTACTGCATTCCTTTGCACAAAAGAAAGCGGAAGAAGCGAAAGGCGGTAAGGCCAGGCTCGCTATTATCGGGACAGGTTCGAGGGGGTTATATCATATCCACAACCTGTTGAAAATGCCCCATGCGGAAATTGTTGCGCTCTGCGACATATACCCGCCACATCTCGAAGATGCCGCCCGACTTTGTCCCCAAGCAAAACACTATAACGATTATAATGAAGCCATTGCCGATAGGCATGTCGATGGCATTTTGATTGCGACCCCGTTGCACGAACATGCGCCGATCGCCATTGCCGGACTACAGGCAGGGAAACATGTCTTTTGTGAAAAATCGATGGCTCGAACCATCGAGCAGTGCAGGCAAATGTACGAAGTATACAAAGAATCGGGGAAAGTCCTCTACATCGGGATACAGCGGTTATTCGATCCCAAATACCTGAAAGCGATAGAATTGATAGAGAGCGGCGCTATCGGCAAGATTGTGGGTCTTCGCAATTTCTGGTATCGCAACAACGATTGGCGTCGGCCTGTGCCCGATCCGTCGTTGGAACGTCAAATCAACTGGCGGCTGTACAAAGACTATTCGGGAGGGTTGATGACGGAGCTTGCTTCGCACCAGTTGCAAATGGGAACATGGGTCAATAAGTCGCTGCCGGATTATATTACCGGATTCGGCGATATTGTGTTTTGGAAAGATGGGCGGGAGGTTTACGACAGCGTGAGCGTCATTTATCACTATCCCAACGGTTTGCGCATGACGTTCGAATCCATCATCTCGAATAAGCGCTACGGGATGGACGAACAGGTGTTGGGGCATGAAGGAACGCTTGAAGTGGCGCGAGGATTGCTGTACCGTGAAAATCCCAAACCGGCTCCGGGCATCCAGCAGTTGATCAATCAGATAGAGCACAAGGTGTTCGACAATATTCCTTTTGCAGGCCCCAGTTGGGTGCCCGAAACGGCTACTTCCGTCAAAGGCGAGCCGATCATGGACAATCTTCAGACACACGATGGATCGAATACGACCGGCGCAGACGTGGATGACGGCTCTTTCGGGCTGGTGTCGGCTTTTTGTTCGTCGGTGATCACCGGTGAGCCCGCGCCCATGCTGGTGGAAGAGGCTTACTACGCCTCCGTATTGGCGTTATTGGGAAACAAAGCGATGGAAGAAAGGGCAGTGATCGGATTTCCGGAGGAATATGTATTGCCTGGTTAATAATTATTGACGTATGAAAGATATTATTATAACGGTTAAAAAGCAACGGGCGGAGTTGATGATCTACGGCGTTTGTTTGCTGGCTGCGTTCGTGCTGAACGTCGCTTCAATCATCATTTACAATACGGAATGGAAGGAATTGTACACGCAATTGCTTTGGGTATTCTGCCTGAGTGTCGGGATCTATTTCCTGACGATCGTTTTTCGCGTGTTGTACTGGTTGATTCGGCGCCTGTTTCAATGGAGAAACTAAGCGCACATGTCGATTTTCACGAATCGTCCGGTTTGTTCCATGCCTCCCTGACTCAGGCGATGGGCACACGGTTGGATGCAATAATTGTCGATGCCGACAAAAACAAATCCGTGCGATGCTGGGAACAAATAAGAAACGAGATTTTCCGGTTGTCCAAATCCTTCAGCAAATTTGACAAAGAAAGCGAATTATACCGTGTGAATCAGTTGGCAAACCGTGCGCCGATAGCGGTAAGCGATACGTTGTGGTCGGCATTGGTCGATTGCAAAAAATACCATCAATGGACAGTGGGTTATTTCGATATCAGTCAGCGTAACTACGATCACGTGGTATTAAACACTGAAAATCATACGGTTTATTTTACGGAAAAGTCGCTGCAATTAGATCTGGGAGCCTATGCCAAAGGGTATGCCCTGGAACGAATTCGCCCCATTTTATTGTCCGAAGACTGTCGTTGTGCTTTGATCAATTTTGGAAACAGTTCGGTCTTGGCCGTGGGCGCTCATCCCCATGGCGACACTTGGCCGATCGGGATCAATGATCCCTATCACCCGCAACAATTGCTCGGATCCGTCTCCCTAAAAGACAGCACTTTGTCCACTTCCGGGAATACGCCCAACCATACAAACCACATCCTGAATCCCTTTACCGGCAAGCCTACCGATGCCCGAAAAATTGTGTCGGTCAAAGCCAACAATGCCATCGACGCCGAAGCGCTCTCCACAACCCTGATGATCTTGCCCGACCACCTCATGGCCTCCACCCTCGCTCATTTTGCGGTGGACGAATATTTTATTTTTGATCTGTAAAAAGCGAGGGTAATTTTGAGGAAATTTGTATCTTTACGGGAAAAACAAATAAAAAATGGAGCAAAAAGATAGATTATTAACCTTGAAAGAAGCGAGTGAGTGGGCGAGCGTTTATATTGGAAAAAATGTAACTTCGTCTAATATTGCCTATCTTGTTCATTATGGTAGGGTTAGGAAGATTAGAGATAATGGCTCAACTCAAATTGCTCTGAATGACTTGAAAGAATATTATAAGTCATTCAATGGAGCGTATTCGGAAAGAATATTTCATTTAAAGGACAATAAGGTTGTTAAAGACCTTATTTCAATAAAGACCATAATGACTTTAAAACAAAAATCAATGACTAACAACAACTCACACAACTTTATTCCAAAACACGGCGGCTATAAGAAACTGCTGAGTTATCAGAGGGCAGAGATTATCTATGACGGCACCATTTATTTTGTAAATCGCTTTTACAGAAAGCCCGATCGTACTATTGACCAAATGGTGCAGGCGGCACGCAGTGGTAAACAAAATATTGCAGAGGGTTGTATGGCTTCGGCAACGTCAAAGGAGATGGAAATAAAATTGGTGAATGTGGCAAGAGCATCGCTCGAAGAGTTGAAAATTGATTACGAAGATTTTTGGGATATTAGACAAAAGTGATGCTAAAACGGAATAAGTCGCTGATAAATATAACTTTGCAGGTCAAAAACGAGATGAGTAAAAAATTTGCATTTATTGCGGCAGCAAAATCACGAAGAA
>JAISUK010000084.1 GCA_031272075.1 Dysgonamonadaceae bacterium | reverse complement strand
GTTATCTCATATTCATCCTTTCCGGTAAAATGCAGCAAGGCGGCTTTGAGGTTGGGTCGCCCTTGCATGCGTTTCGCGTTGCAGTAAGCTGCAAGTTGCTCCAAGCCCAGTTTATGAATGTCGGCTTTATCTTTGTCGCTGTCCGAGACTTTGCTGTATTTGATTTCAAACAGCCACTCGAACTTCGCAACCGGTATGGCAGGGTTGCGCTGCAGGAAGATGTCGGCGCGTCCGGGCACAGTTTCGTATTCCGACATCGGGATGTACAGGCCGCTCTGGAAGAGGTATGCCAACAGCATAATCTGGATGTATTTTTCGTCGAAATTGCGAATGTCGAAGTCCGAGAGGTTACTGAAAACGGTCTCAGACACATAGCGGATGAACGTGTCGACTTTGCCTTCCATGGCGAGTGACTGCATAGCGCTGTTCAATTTGAGTGTAGAAATATTTTGCTGCGGGATTGAGTTGTTGATTCTTTTCAACAGATAATCCCAATAGAGAGTCTGGATGGAATAGTTTGGTATCATCAGGAACGGATGGACCAGTGGTACATTCCTGATGGTGAGCAGTCCCAGATAGAACAACTGCGAGACGAAATACTCGTCGTCGTAAGCCATATCGAGCGAAAACTGCGAGATGATCGGTGCCTCGATGCCGCCGTCTTTCATTATCCCGATCAGCGTCTGACGGTTTTTGTCGTTTTGTGTGAGTTTGCCGAGCCGACCGTAGTCGGTCTTCAGGTTGTCGTCGATGATTTTTTCCGGCGGCTTTTTGTCCTCAAGTATCCGGCTGAAGATATAGAGAACCATAGTCGGGTTGTAAACGCGATTTTTGCCGTCTTCGCTGAAGAGGTAGCCGTTATAGTACTTCTCCATGTCGATGGTGATCAGTTTGGGATCAACGCCGGTTATTACCATCAACGCCTCCACTTCTTGACGGGTGAATCCCATCATTTCGTTGTATTGCGCTTTGAGCGTCAGTTTGTTGCCGATATTATAGCCGCTTGTGAGGTCGTCGAGCATGATGGGCGAGATGCCGGTGATGAAGGTGCGGTAGAACGTACTGTCTTTGGCGCCCATCTTTATGTTCTCGTAAAAGTCGCGGACGATGCCGTTGGCGCTGACCATCTCGTGATAGACGTCCGTTCCTGTCTGTGTGCCGAGCGCTATCAGGTCGTTGGCGAAGTGGTCGTATTCGTCAATGAGTATGAAGATGCGGAAATTGTTGGAATGAGCAGCATTGATAACCCGAAGAATAGAATCTACACCGCGCTTGTCTTTTTCAAGTTGTTCAATCAGGGCGGCGCTGTTTGGAATAAGATTGCTGTATTTATCAAAGAAGTCGCATACACAACTCTGCACCTTGTATCCAAACGAGGTTGTAAACCGGTCGGCAGTTTTGGTGTCAAGCCCGGAGAAGTCGAACTTAAGCACAGCCAGCGAGTTGCGCTCCGGCGTTGGGTGCTGGCCGATATAGAGGTCGCCAAAGAGCGCCTCAAATTCGTCGGCGCCGTTGATATCGTAATAATACGACAGTGTGGTAAACAGCAGGCTTTTGCCGAACTTGCGCGGGCGGATGAAGAACATGTTGCGATTGTTTTCCTGTTCCAACTGCGCAATGTAACGCGTTTTGTCAACATAAGCGTAGTTGTTTAGTCGGATATCTCTGAAATCCGAGTTGCCGTAGGGCAGTTTCTTGAACACTTTCGTTTCCATGATGCTGTAGATTTTTGACAAAGATACTGATTTTTCCGATAGTGAAACATGAATTAGACAGATTTCCGGATTAGTTGTTTAATGTTAATAAACCGATACCCCGTTACCTGCATTTCGGTTATAAACAGGGCGAGCGCAAATTTGTGAAAATTTGCGATTTGAACATTGGATTGTCTGATTTTATTACTAATTTTGTTCCCATAGAAAATTCTTTGGTGGTTGTTGTGATTGGTTACCGTTTTGAACCTAAAGAATAGCCTTAAATCAAAAAAAAATAAAAATAAACGTAAAGAAATGAAAGTAAAATTTTCCAACATTGGCACATGCGCCATGATGGCTTTGGCCGGATGCAATTCTAAAGCAGAAACCAAAGCCCCGAATATTGTTTTCATTCTTGCGGATGATATGGGCTACGGGGATGTTTCGGCATTAAACCCCGAAAGTAAGATTCGTACGCCCAATATTGACCGTATTGCCCGTAACGGGGTTACATTTACCAGTGCTCATTCCGGTTCGGCAGTGAGTACTCCAACTCGTTACGGTATTCTTACCGGACGTTACAGTTGGCGAACCACATTAAAATCAGGCACATTGAACGGGTATTCCAAAGCGTTAATTTCTCAAGACCGTCTCACTATGGCAGGAATGTTGCAGCAACAGGGCTATCACACCGCTTGTTTCGGAAAGTGGCATCTGGGGTGGGATTGGGCAAATATTGAAGCGGGAAAAGAAAACATTGACTACTCGCGTCCGGTAATCAATGCGCCGGTTACACGCGGCTTCGATTATTTTTACGGCATCAGCGCTTCATTGGATATGCCTCCTTATGTTTATCTGGAAAATGATACACCAACAGCTGTGCCCGACCGTCTCACAGAAGGAAATAATATCCCTGTGGGAGAAGAGGGCTATAATGGAGCAATGTGGCGCAAAGGACCAACGGGCAGCGACTTCATCCATGCCGATTGCTTACCTAATTTAAACCGAAGGGTAATACAATATATCAATGAACATGCAAAATCCGACAAACCATTTTTTCTCTATTATCCGATGCCTGCACCGCATACGCCGATTCTTCCCGTAAAGGAATTTCAGGGGAAATCCGGACTAAGTCCTTATGCCGATTTTACAATGATGGTCGATCATTTCGTCGGAGAAATAGTTCAGACACTCGAAAAAAACAAAATAGCAGACAATACAATATTGGTTTTTGCTTCCGATAACGGAATCGCACTCTGGTCGGATATAAAATATATGGAAGAACACGGACATTTTCCAAGTTATATTTATCGTGGATATAAAGCAGATTTGTACGACGGAGGTCATCATATCCCCTGTTTAATGCAATGGCCTGCCCGTATTCAACCTCATACAGTGAACCAAACCATTTGTCTGAACGATTTCATGGCCACTTTTGCAGAACTTACCGGCTATCGGTTGAAGGATAACGAAGCGGAAGACAGTTTCAGTTTATTGCCAACACTATTCGATGAAAACTATCAGGGCGAAGTGCGTGAAGCCGTTGTGCATCATTCGGGTGAAGGTTATTTTTCCATTCGCAAAGGGAAATGGAAACTGCTGATGGCACCCGGTTCAGGTGGTTGGAGCTATCCTGTCCCCGGTGAAGAACCTCCCGGATCGCCTCCTGTCCAATTGTTCGATATAAATGTTGATAAAGGTGAAAAGATGAACCTGCAGGACAAATTCCCCGAAGTAGTGGCTGAATTGAAAGCGCTCCTGACCAAATATATCAAAGAAGGGCGAAGTACGCCGGGGGCGATTCAAAAAAATGATAAATATCCTTGGCAAAACCTGAATTGGATGGATTTGTAAATGTTGAAAGATGACCATCAGAAAAGCAACAACGGAAGACATCGGCGCTATTTTAGAGATCTATGGAGTCGCGCGACGGTTTATGCGGGATACCGGCAATTTAAATCAATGGATTAACGGGTATCCCTCCGAAAAACAACTTCGCGATGACATCAGGGAGCAATGCTGCCATGTCTGTATCGACGCCGAAGGCGAGATCGTCGGCACTTTCTTTTTCCGGCAGGCGGACGATGTCACCTATTTTAAAATCTATGATGGCGCTTGGCTGAATAATAAACCCTACGCAGTGGTGCATCGTTTGGCTTCCAGCCGGAAGCACAAGCGTATTGCCGACTTCTGCCTGCAATGGTGTCTGGAGCAATTTCCCAACATTCGCGTTGACACCCACCGCGATAATCTCGTCATGCAACACATTCTGCAAAAAAACGGGTATGTATATTGTGGTATTATTTTCCTCCTAAACGGTTCGGAGAGAATGGCTTTCCAAAAAAGTTGCGAATAATTGTTTTATTTCTCAATAAATTGATTTAAATTTGCAGCGTCACTGTTAGGGGTGCTTCGTGCTGAGATTATACCCTTGAACCTGATATGTTGTAATTGACATCGTAGGGAAACGGTTATACATAAATAAATGCTTGCTTTCTTTGAATGAACCGTTTTGTATTCGCTACGAAACGGTTTCATTGTAATCTCCCCCCTTACGATCGACATCAGATTTAATGTATACTTTAGGCGGTAGAAATTTTTTTTCTTGTGGTTCATCGTGCCTTATTTGTGTAACTTCGAGTAATAAATACAATTACACGAAGATTCACCAAGAGCCACAAAGTTACACGAAGATTATTTTTGCCAAGTGCAGTATAATAAATATATTTTATAAGATGATAAATGTAAATGCTTTGACAGGCGATCTGGAACGGGTTCGGGAAAAATCGCCATTGATTCACAACATCACAAATTATGTGGTCATGAACAATACCGCCAATGCGCTCCTCTCGATCGGTGCATCGCCGGTGATGGCGCATGCGGTGGAAGAAGTCGCAGACATGGTGCAATTGGCATCGGCGCTGGTGATTAATATCGGCACCCTCAGCCGGGAATGGGTGGAAGCGATGATTGTGGCCGGACAGACTGCTTGCCGCAAGGGAATCCCGGTGGTGCTGGATCCGGTAGGTGCGGGCGCTACCGCCTACCGCACCAATGTATGCCGACAACTCGTCGAAATCTGCAAACCCACGATTATACGCGGAAATGCCTCCGAAATCATGTCGCTCGTCAACAGCGGCATAGCCACCAAGGGGGTAGACAGCGCTGACTCGTCGGATGCGGCGATCGATTCGGCCAAAGCGCTCGCATTGGCGGCAAATGCCGTTGTCGTCGTCAGCGGTCCGACCGACTACATCACCGATGGGCAACAGCTGGAAGTCGTAAAGAACGGCAATCCGATGATGGCGCGGGTGACAGGACTGGGATGTACCGCTACTGCGGTCACAGCTGCCTTTGCCGCTGTCAATTCCGACGCTTTGCAGGCGGCGGCGCATGGGATGGCGGTAATGAGCATCGCTGGAGAAAGGGCTGCGTCGAAAGCTGTAGGCAACGGCAGTATGCAGGTCCTTTTCCTGGATGAATTGTATAATTTGGATGCCGAGACAATCCGAAAAACGATCAGGCTGTAACCATGCGTCCATTCGATCTTAGTCTCTATCTCGTCACCGACAGGAATCCGTCATTGCACTTTCCGCTGGAAAAGATCGTGGAAGAGGCGGTCGAAGGGGGCGTGACGATGGTGCAGCTACGTGAAAAGGACTGTACCTCACGGGAATTTTATGAAATTGCCCTCCGGTTGAAGCGCATACTTCTCCGGCATGCGGTGCCATTCATCATCAATGATCGGGTGGATATTGCGCTGGCATGCGATGCCGACGGATTGCATATAGGACAGAGCGACCTCCCGTATCCGGTCGTGCGTACACTGCTGGGAAAAGAGAAAATCATCGGGCTGTCGGTAGAAAATGTGCAGGATGCCCTTGTCGCCAACAGTTATGATGTGGATTATATCGCTTTCTCGCCGGTGTTTGGAACCCCCACAAAGACCAATACGGCTTGTCCGCTGGGTTTGGAAGGAGTAAGGGAGATTTCGGCGATCAGCGATCATCCGGGGGTCGGCATCGGCGGACTGCATGCTGCCAACATTCGGGATGTGCTGGAGGCCGGTGCAGACGGTATAGCCGTCGTTTCCGCAATCATGTCTTCTCCTGATCCCCGACAATCGGCCATGCAGTTGTCGAATCTCATAAAAAATCTTTGAATACGATACAATCTTTTAATTTTCAACTATCAGGAAACGAGCATGATTTTCAAACATCCAATTTGATGACAATAATGACATGCGAGTTCCATACGACCTTTTAAAAACAAATTATCGATGTATGAAATGGAGTAAATTTACATGGGAAGCAACACTTCCGATCTACGAGAAAATTCTGGATCTCCCCTTTATCCATGGGGTTATTGACGGTTCATTGGCCGAAGAAAAATTTGAGTTTTACATTCGGCAAGATGCGATGTATATCGCTGAATTTGGGAAAATACTGGCAGGCATTGCCTCCAAGTTGCACAATCCCGACCATATCCTGTCGTTTTTGCAATTTTCGACAGAGAGCATACAGATGGAAAGGGCATTGCATGACTCTTTCCTCAAAAAATACCCTTCCTCGAAGGAGATAGAGCCGTCGCCCTCCTGCCTGCTCTATACTTCAAAAATGTATCAGCAGTTCGTTACTGAACCTGTGGAAGTGGCAGTCGCGTCGGTATTGCCTTGTTTCTGGATCTATCGCGAAGTCGGGAACTACATCGTCAAGAACCAGACCAAGGGGCAAAATCCTTATCAGGACTGGATCGACACTTACGGCGGGGAAGACTATGCCGCGATTGTCGATATCGCTATCGCCATCTGCGACGATTTGGCGGCACAAACCACCGAAGACATTCGCCGTAAAATGACGGAGGCTTTTGTGATGAGTTCTCGAATGGAATGGATGTTTTGGGACAGCGCTTGGCGGCTGGAACAGTGGAGAGTATAACAAATAAGAATTAAGACGTCAACTTTCAACTTTCAATTGAAATGAAGCATTACAAGCGCGTATTGACTATTGCCGGCAGCGACCCAAGCGGTGGCGCCGGAATACAGGCCGACCTGAAGACTTTTTCGGCTTGCGGCTGTTTTGGCGCCAGCGCCATCGTAGCCGTAGTAGATGAAAACACGGTAGGCGTTACCGGCGTGCATGCAGTCCCCGTGTCGTTCGTTACAGGCCAGATCAAATCGGTGCTGGATGATATCGGCGCCGATGCCATAAAAATCGGAATGCTCTTTTCTTCCGAACTGATCCGCGCAGTGAAAGCTACCCTCGCGGGATATCCGACAATCGGGAATATCGTGTTAGATCCTGTGATGGTAGCTACTTCAGGCGATGTGTTGCTGCAAGAAGACGCCATCGAAACTTTGATCAGCGAACTGGTCCCGTTTGTGCGCATCATCACACCGAACATCCCTGAAGCGGAGATTCTATGCGGTCACCCGATCAATAGCCAGCAGGAATTGGATGCTTGCGCCAAGGAACTGTCGTTCGGGCGGAAAGTCTCCGTCCTGCTGAAAGCCGGACATCTGAAAGATGCGGAACTGACCGATGTCTTGTACAATGCGGAAACAGACGAGATACTCTCGTTTCGATCCCAGCGGATTGCGACCAACAATACGCATGGCACTGGGTGTACACTCTCTTCGGCGATCGCTGCATTCCTGGCGCACGGCAATTCGCTGAATGTGTCCGTAAGGAAGGCGACGACATACATCCATGACGCCATCGCTGCCGGATCTGCCTATCAAATAGGACATGGAAATGGCCCGGTACATCATTTTTTTCAATTTTGGGGTTAATTTAATGATATTTTTATACTTTTGCCTTTGGTTAGTGGTTAGTAGCTAGTGGTCAGTTACAGTTAACAATTAAAGTTAGAAGTTGGAAAACTTTCTAGCCACTAGTCACTAATTTTCAACTAAAATGAAGCAAACAGTATTTTTTATCATGTTATCTCTCATCGCGTGTACCGCTATCGACAAGCCGGTGTCTTGCATCTCGTCTTCGGTAGTTGATCAGGTGATCGACTCCCTTTCCGCAAAGGACGTCTCCAACAAATCCATGATAGCGCGGTCGGTCAGGCAGATCGCAGGATTATGGAAAAATGCCGATGGCGACGACGACACTTTCCGACAATTCTGTCTGGAACAGTATGTCTCGGATCCTGTCGAAAAGGAACAACTCTTCCTGAAAGTCAGCGAATACCTGGAAGCCATTTACGGCAATTACAACAAAATGTCGTTGCTGCTACAGCGGAATATTCACGAAAATACCGGCCCGTTGTCTACGGTAGATGAACTCTTTGCCGCCTACGATCCGCAGACGCATCTCGACGAAGACCTGTATGCCAACAAACTGGCATTTGTCATCGCATTGAATTTCCCGGAACTGACACTCGAAGAAAAAGAAGCCTTGGGCGGAGACCGTCAGGCATGGGCTTATGCCCGTCTGGGCGACTGCTTCACCGACCGTGTGCCTCCCGAATTACTCCAGGCCAACGCTACCGCTGTCAGCAATGCCGAAGTGTATATCGCCAATTACAATATCTATATGGGACATCTGCTCGATGCTCAAGGCAAAAAACATTTCCCCGATGACATGATGCTGCTGGCGCACTGGAACCTGCGCGACGAAATCAAAGCCAATTACAACAAAGGGGAAGAAGGGTTGCTCAAGCAACAGATGATTTATGAAGTGATGAAAAGAATCATCCTCCAGGACATCCCGAAAGAAGTCATCAATTCCGGCGATTACGACTGGAATCCTTATGACAACACGCTCTCCCAATCAGGCGACACCAAGCCCGGTACGCCCGAACTGACTACCCGCTACGCGAAAATGCTGGATAACTTCAAGACATTCCAAGCCATCGACCGTCATATCGGAAACACCTATATCGATCGAAAATTCTCGAAAGAAATGGAAATTGCCGTCGAAAATGCGGAAGCGATATTTTCGCACTTCCTCGCTTCTCCCGAATTGAAGAAGGCCGGTGAAATCATCAAAACAAAATTGGGCAGAGATCTCGACGCTTTCGATATCTGGTACGATGGGTTTAAATTACGCAGCAACATCGAGGAAGAAACCCTCAGTAAGCAGACACGTGCACGCTACCCCAACGCGCAAGCGCTGGAAGACCAATTGCCTTCCATCCTGTCGAAGCTGGGATTTGATCGCGAAAAAGCCCAGGAGATTGCCGGAAGGATCGAAGTGGATGCCGCCCGTGGTTCCGGACATGCCTGGGGCGCCGGAATGAAAGGCGAGAAAGCGCATCTGCGGACACGAATCCCTGCCGAAGGAATGGACTACAAGGGATACAACATCGCCATCCACGAATTTGGGCACAATGTGGAGCAGACGCTCTCGTTGTACGATATCGACTATTACCTGCTTAACGGCGTCCCGAATACCGCCTTCACCGAAGCGCTGGCGTTTATTTTCCAGAAACGCGACCTGCAATTGCTGGGAATCGGGAATGACAATCCCGAAAAAGACAAACTGGATGCACTCGATAAACTCTGGCATCTATACGAGATATGCGGGGTGTCGATGCTTGATATCGCCGTTTGGAAGTGGCTTTACGCGCATCCCGACGCTACAGCCGGACAACTCCGCGATGCTGTAATCAGCCTGTCGAAAGAACTGTGGAATGAATATTTCAGTCCGGTATTCGGAATCAAAGACGAGCCGGTGCTCGCCGTCTATTCCCACATGATCTGCTATCCGCTCTATCTGTCGGCTTATGCTTTCGGCCAAATCATCGAATTTCAGTTGGAAGAATTTCTGAAAGGAAAAGATTTTGCGAAAGAAATCCAACGTATCTATTGCCAGGGACGTCTCACTCCCAATCAGTGGATGCTGCAAGCAACCGGAGAGCCGCTCTCGACGGAGCCCTTACTGGAGACCGTGCGTAAATTAACAATTAACAATTAACAATTAACAAATCCGTCATTGCGGAGTTTATCCCGCTGTAGCGAGTCAGACGCCGCAAAGACGAGGCTTTCAATTTTCAACGAAGATGGATGACTATTTCGAGCGAATGAAGGCCGGCGATATCGCTTCGCTCGAATATATTTTTCGAACCCATTCCGAGAAACTCTATGCTTATGCCGCCGGATTGTATCGCGAATCGCAACAGGCTGAAGATGCCGTACAAGTGGCATTTTTTAGTCTATGGGAGAAACGGGCGAAAATCAACGACAGTGATTCCGTCTTCGGATACTTATGCCGGATCGTGAAAAACAATTTTATCAACGACTTGCAGAAAGAAATGGTGAAGCAAAAATACATTGAGGAAACCCTTTACTACGAAAATGAAGCAATCCGGTGGGATGACCTCGACGACATCGAAGACTTGAGGCAGCAACTTTGGGATGCCATCGACCGCCTGCCGGAGGCTTGCAGAAAGATATTTATCATGAATTGCATCGAAGGAATGAAATATATGGAGATAGCCGACCAACTCGGCATTTCGCTGAATACGGTGAAACGACAGGTGAAAATCGGCTACAAAAAACTCCGTTCCGACCTTCACAGAACCGAAAACGAAGTGATTGCGCTCGTCGCGCTGTTGGCGATGTTCAGATAAAACCACCTCTTTCGGATTTTTTTTTCTCTTCTTCTTTACCCTTTTTTAATCTTTTCTTGTCATACCAATATATACAGGGATTATCATGAAACGAGCATGATTTTCAAACATCCGCGAGTCCATACACCCTTATTAAAAACAAATTATTGACGTATGAATAAAAATCAATCCGAGTCAGGTCGGTTGTTGCAGGACTTCCTCGACAAGACCTCAACGACCGATAGTGCGACGCTTTCCAACGAGCTGCAAAAGAAAGAGAACGCATACGTCCGTCGTGTCTTGATCGACTTGCGGAAGATGCGGTTCTCATTCAATGTCGATCGCGCATGGAGCAGACTGCATGCGAGCGTCCTTCGCGGTGAACAGCGCAAACGCACCATTCGGTTTGTATTTCGTGTGGCGGCTTGTCTGCTGCCCCTGGCTGTACTCGCGGCCGTATTGCTGTACGAACGCCCCCAGCCAACGCCTGTGGCGCAGGAAGAATCCAAAATCAACATCGACCGGAAAGCCTACTTACGCACCGCCGATGGAGAAACAATCCTGCTGTCGTCCGGACAGCCGGATACCATTTGCGACATCGACGGATTGTCGATCGTGGACACCGGAAAGCGTTTGCTGGTGACAGCCGACAGCGCGAACAGCAGTGTCCCGCAATACCACTCCGTCGTCGTGCCGCGTGGAGGCGAATACAGCATCGAACTGGCGGACGGAACCACCGTAGCCCTCAATGCCGAATCGGAACTCCGCTTCCCGCAGACTTTCACCGCCCGGAAACGGGAAGTCTTCCTGAAAGGTGAAGCCTATTTCAATGTGGCAAAAAACAACGCCAAGCCCTTTGTCGTCAATGTGGAATCGGTAGCCGTGGAAGTATTGGGTACACAATTCAACATCAATGCCTATCCGGAACACCGTCGGGTTGCGACAACCCTGGTGACGGGGAGTGTGCGGGTGACATCCTCTGAAGCCAACTCCTCCACCGTGCTCCTCCCAAATCAACAAGCACTCTGTGCAGACGACGGCATCCAAGTGCGGACTGTCAACCCCGCCGACTTCGTTTCATGGACACATGGCCGCTTTTATTTTGAAAAAATGCCATTGGCCGATATCCTGCTTCAGATGGAACGCTGGTACGATATTCACTTCATCTGGACGGACGAAGCGCTGAAAACCTACACGTTTAATGGAGCCTTACATCGCGATTACAGCGCACAGGAATTACTCAATATCTTGGGAAAGACTACGGAAGTGCGTTTCAGCTTTGATGGACGCGATGTCACGGTAAAAAAAGCATCATCAATGTAAATCCTTTTTATTAATAAATTGTTGACGTATGAAAGAAAAACGAAAGCTAAAACTAAAATTGTTGCAAATCATGTTTGCGCTGCTGGCGCCTACCTTGTTGCTGGCGCAGACAAACGCCATTACCCTGCGCGTGACCGACATGCCGCTCGGGGAAGTCGTGAAGGAACTGACACGCAAGACCGGCAAGGACTTTGTGTTCAGTAACCGTGAGGTAAACACTGAGAAACGACTGACGATCGACATGACCGACCGTCCGTTGGAAGAAGTATTGAAAGCCGTCTTCGGTGACCGGTTTCGTTTTGAAATCACCTCTAAGATTGTGGCTGTCCAGCCGGTGAATGTTCCGCGTACTGCTGCCGTTGCAAGCGATCCGAAACCGGAAATTGCCCTGACGGGAACCGTCAAAGACATGCAAAAAGCGCCGATGGAAGGCGTCACCGTCTATGTCAAAGGCACCACAATCGGCACAATCACCGATGATGAAGGAATATTCTCCTTGTCCTTCCCTGTCACCGGCAAAACCACCGCCATCGTCTTCTCCTACCTGGGCATGAAGACACAAGAAATCGTCTACATCGGACAAAAATCGCTTGACATCACCTTGGAAGACGAGATCAACGAGATCGAAGAGGTGATGGTCACCGGGTATCAGACATTGAAACGAGAGCGGGTTTCAGGCTCTTTTGCTAAACCCAATTTAGAGGTCGTGCAAGACCGTTCTAACAGCATGAATGTCCTCGACCGCTTGGATGGATTAGTTCCAGGATTAACGGTAAATAATGCGCCGGGGGCTGATAATTTTTTGATCAGAGGGGTATCTTCCATCTATGGCAATCGTTCTCCGCTATATGTCGTAGACGGCGTTCAGATAGATGATTTGTCTTCTGTCAATCCTCAGGATGTTGAAGACGTGACAGTACTCCGCGATGCCACGGCTGCTTCAATTTGGGGATCGCGCGCCGCAAATGGTGTTATCGTTATTTCCACCAAAAAGGGAAAAGCAAATGGAAAACTCAATATTACATACGACGGATTTATTAATTTTCAGGGGAAGCCCGATTTGAACTATTTACCTGGTTTAAGCAGCCAACAATATATTACAGCAGCAAGGGAAATTTTCGATCCATCGGTCTATCCTTATGCAGAAGCGATGACATACGTTGATGTTCGTTCAATAGCAATCCCGCCTCACGAACAAATACTCTATGATGAATTTAATGGCGTAATAAATACAACAGTGGCCAATGCCCGTTTGGATAGTCTTTCCAGTATCAACAACCTTGGACAGATCAAAGATTTATGGTTTCGCAATGCCACACTCATGAACCATTCTGTCGCTTTGTCCGGAGGAAATGAGTTGTTTTCCGTTTATGGATCAATGTCTTATACAGACGCCAAAAACAACCGTCCGGGAGAGCAAGATAATACATACAAAATTAACCTTCGGCAAGATTTTAATCCCTCTAAAAAAATTCACTTTTACCTGATCTCTGACCTTACAAATAATATTACCGAAGCGAAACGTGCCATCAATATAGGAAACCGTTTTTATCCTTATCAATTATTTCAAGATGCATCGGGAAATAATCTCTCCATACCGTATCTACAATACTTCAACGAACCTACACGGACAGAATACGAAGAGAAAAGCGGTATAAACCTTAATTATAATCCTCTAGATGAATTTAATTATGGATATACAAAAAGTGATGAATTTATAGCTCGTGTAACTGGAGGGGCTTCTTTGACATTATTTCCCGGATTAAAATTTGAAGGGATTTACGGTTATGTCAAAGGAAGCCGTAAAATCAGCACATACGATGACGAAAAAAGTTATCTCGTGAGAAGTGAAGTTGTCCAATTTACCGATGCGAATACTCCCGGTAAAATTGTGTATTACCTGCCTGAACAGGGGGGAACTTATAGCATTAATAATCTGAATACTACCAATTGGACAGTCAGAAACCAGTTGATTTACGACAAAGAATTTTCGAATAAACACCAATTTACCTTGCTGGTTGGCCAGGAGGCTCAAGATCAGACAACAACTACCTCTTTAAGCAAAGTGCGCGGATACAATGAACGTCTACAGTCGTATGTGCCGATAGATTATACCTCTTTGGCTAAATCCGGATTCTTACCCAACCCCGTCGCAAAGCAAAGCTATGCAGGAAGCGTGCTTGCATCTAATGATTATTTCCAGGAGAGTGAAATACAAACGCGGTTTGTTTCCTATTATTCTAATGTTGCCTATACATACGACAGGAAATATTCTGTAAATGGAAGCTGGAGAATAGACCGCAGCAATCTGTTCGGAAAGGATAAATCAGCCCAGAATAAGCCTGTTTGGAGTTTCGGATTCAAGTGGCTAATCAGTGAGGAAGACTTTATGAAAAGCCCATCCTTTCTGAATCTATTGGCACTCAGGACTACTTATGGTATTACCGGAAATGCGCCCACCCCTGGCCAAGCAGCATCGTACGACATTCTTGTTACGTCAACAAGCACTTTTTTCCCTGCCGGTGGATTGTCTATTGGATTACCGGGGAACACCAAACTTAGCTGGGAAAGTACAGGAACGCTCAATATCGGATTGGATTTTTCTGTGATGAATGATAGATTTATTGGTTCAATTGATTATTACTCAAAAAAGACTACAAACCTGTTTGGACCGCTTGTGACCAATGTGTTTTCCGGTTATTCTTCCGTGTTTGGAAATGTCGGAGACATGAGCAATAAAGGGATAGAATTTAGTTTGAAATCATCAATCATTCAAACTAATGATTTTAGCTGGAACAACATGTTTGTTCTGTCATATAATAAAAACATAATTACAAAAATCAATTCGGAAACGCCGATTGCGACGGCGTCCAGTAAAATTGAGCAGCAGTTTCTGGAAGGCTTTCCGGCTTATGCGATATTTGCATATAAATATGCGGGGTTGGACGATATGGGAGATCCTCAAATATATCTAGCAAACGGCGAAGCGACGAAACAGCCAAATGTGGCTCAGCCAGAAGATGTTGTGTGTATGGGAACCGCTCAGCCCGTCTGGAATGGCGGTTTTTCAAACACCTTCAGATATAAAAGAATTAGCCTTTCGGCTAACATCGTATATAGTTTAGGGCATGTCATGAGAAAACCGGTCAATACATTTTATACAGGGCGATTAACTCAAGCTTATGCAGTGGCATCTTACATGAATAACTATTCTTTTACGGGAAATGTCTCTGCGGAGTTTGCCGATCGTTGGAAATCTCCGGGTGACGAAGCATTTACAAACATCCCGTCGTATGTGGCTGTGAAAGCGGAAAGTGACAGCCGCAGAAATGTGGAATACTATACCTATGCCGACATCAATGTGGTCAGCGCTTCGTCCATCAGATTGAGAGATATTACGCTCTCATACAAATTTCCGAAAATTATCATTACAAAAATAAGTGCTAACTTTTCTGTACCCCTTTCTTTGGACAGAAAGTTGGACTTTGTTAAACAATTATTTATCATTTCTTTTTGAGAAGAAGTAGAATTACCTACTTCTCCTCGCAAAGATTTTTTATTATTTCCAATTACAAAGTTACAACTTTTTCACAAATTTCCAAACAATCGCGCAATTTTTTTTGTAAAATATAGCAGGGATTTGATAATCAAGCGATTGATGAGGACGTATTTCATTGTAAA
>JAISUK010000054.1 GCA_031272075.1 Dysgonamonadaceae bacterium | reverse complement strand
AGAATCGCTGGTGCCCAATAAGCAAGTTGTACCGAAGGAATACCCTTCAACCTGCCCTGGGAAGCGGGTTGCAGAATTTCAATTTTTGCGGATTTTGCACTTTTCGTCGATTTAACCCCGTATGTTGATAAATACTAACCACTAACCACTAACCACTAACCTTTAACCTCCACCCCGATTCCCGGCAAATCGTTCAGCACAAGTTTGCCATCGACTACGGTAGTGCCTGTGAAGCAGTCGTTGGCGATCAGCAAAGCGCCGTCGAGGTCAGCGAAATCGACTGCGGGAGAAAGCTGCGATGCTGCAGAGATGGCGCACGAAGTTTCCGTCATACAACCGATCATCACGTGCATATTCAACGAACGCGCCAGGGTGAGCATTTTCCACGCTTCACGCATGCCGGTGCACTTCATCAGTTTGATGTTGATGCCCGAAAATACGCCTTTCATGCGTTCCACATCCCGCAAACGCTGAATCGATTCGTCGCCGTAGGTCGGCAACGGACTGCGTTCGGTGATCCAGGCATTCCCTTCCAGATCGTATTTCGGCAGCGGCTGTTCGATCAATACCACGCCTTTCTCTTTCAGCCAGTAAATCATGTCCAGTGCGTAGTGTTTGTCCTTCCATCCCTGGTTGGCGTCGATGGCGAGCGGCAAATTCGTCTCCGAACGTATCGCTTCGATCATCTGCTTGTCGGTGGCGCGACCGAGCTTCACTTTCAAGATATTGAAATCGTTGGCGGCCTCCCGTGTCTTCATTTTGACGACTTCGTCGGTGTCGATGCCGATGGTAAAGGTCGTGTCGGGCGCTTTCGCTTTGTTCAGCCCCCAGATTTTGTGCCAGGGAGTTCCCATGATTTTTCCTGCCAGGTCGTGGAGTGCAATGTCGATGGAAGCTTTTGCCGCCGTATTGTTTTCGGTGATGCTATCGACATAGCTCAAGATTTCTTCCAGGCACAGCGGGTCTGTAAATCCCGACAGGTCAACTTTTTTCAGAAATTCTATTACAGAAGCCTGCGTTTCTCCGAGATAAGGAGGAAGCGAAGCCTCACCGTAACCTGTCAGACCGTCATATTCGATTTGGGTCAAAACTACAGGCGTGGTAGAACGGGAAAAATTTGCAATGGTAAATACATGCCTCAATTGCAAATCGTATGGTTTCCAACTCAATTTCATCATTGCTTTATTACTCAAGGGTTTGTTTTTTTTAGGGGTGTCGCTGGCAGCAGGCAACAGGGAAGAGAGCCCAAGGGCTCCTGCCGTCATTGCCGAACGAACCAGGAATTGACGTCGGTTGTGTTTCATGAATTTATTGCATTAATAGTTTATATACCAAATATTTACATTGTCAATATGACCGATCATGCGTTTTGCGCGGATAAATCGGTTGTGATTATAGTCATCGTATATCGGACTGTTCGGATCGAGACTGTTCAACCGGATGCTTCCGGAGGCATGGATAAATTCGGCGCCTCCCAGCGAGATCGCAACATGGATAATCTTTTCCGGCTGCGAGTCTGTCGCTTTTCTTCCGAAAAACAACAAATCGCCGGGTTGAACCTGCTCAAATCCCGTGGCGGTATCGACGACCGCTCCGGCAGTAATCTGCTGCGAGGCATCACGTTTCAGGATCACTCCGTTCAGGAAATACACGGTTTTCGTAAAACCGCTGCAATCCATCCCTTTGGCCGAAGTGCCGCCCCAAAGGTAAGGAATCCCCATGAATGTCAATGCTGTATTCACAATATTTTTACCCGTCAATGAGCGGGATTGTTTCCATTTCTCCAACGGCATACAGTTTTTTTGGGGGATATAAGCGGTTCTACCGTCGGGATAAGCTACACAATAATAGCTTTTTGCAGAACCGGTTAGTTTGAGTATCGCGCCACTTACCAGATCGGAAACCGATTGAGCGGTATCGTCGGGTTTTGAATACGAAAACCCGAAATGCGGCAGGTAGATGATCTTCGGGGAAGTCTCCCAGTCGTTCCGTGCAGTTTTGTTCAGGATGGTGAGCGGTGAAGAGGTCCATCCGCTATACCCTTCAGGCGTCTGAACCTTGTACCAGCCACGCTTCTGTTCGAGAATCTTTACCGGACATCCCAGAATCGCTTGTGTAGCCATTTCCGCCTCGTACGACGGCGCATACCGGATATTGGCCACCGACACATCAATGATCCCAATCGTATCGTTTTCATTGAAAAAAGGATTCGGATTCATCGCCTCGACAGCGGCTGTATGATAAATCATACTGACGAACAATAAGAATAAAAATTGCTTCATTAATACTTAATAGTTTGATATCGTTTGTATTTACTCGTTAATTCACGGAACGAAGTTAAGAATAAATTTAGGAATAAAAAAAGAATTTGTTTTGAAATGTGAATGTAATACAATATATTTGCAGAAATATGTAAGATGTAATACATCATATTATTTGAAAAAAAAATGAAACGAGCATGATTTTCAAACATCCAAGTGGATGACAATGATGACATGCTAGTTCCATACGAACTTTTAAAAACAAATTATTGACGTATGAAAAGATTGATACTATTTTATGTCGTCCTTTCTTTCAGCATAGCGTTGTTCGCACAAGCGGACAAAGTTCTTCGTTTTGCTTTTCTGACGGATATTCATGTCACTCCGGAGGCTCCTTCCGAGGTAGCTTTAAACGGCATCGTCGACGAAGTCAATACGGGTGACTACGCATTCCTGATTGTGACGGGCGATCTGACCAATACCGGATCGGACGAGGAGTTGCTAACGGTAAAAAAAGCATTGGACAGATTGACTATCCCTTATTATGTGATTCCCGGAAACCACGAAACCAATTGGTCGGAAAGCGCAGGACAAACGTTTGTGCGCCTCTTCGGAAGCGACCGTTTTATTTTTGAGCGCGGCGATTTCCTGTTTGTCGGCTTTGCTTCAGGACCCTATATGAAAATGGGCGACGGACACGTCAAGGAAGAGGATCTTCGCTGGCTGGACGATGAATTGCAACGGCGAAATGCGAAAGCAAAAACATTGATCGTCGCCGTACATTATCCGCTGAAAGAAGGCCTTGACAATTGGTATCACGTAGCCGATGTCTTGAAAAAATACCAAGCCGACGTGGTGTTATGCGGACACGAGCACCGCCTGTCGTTGCATAATTTCGATGGTATGGCGGGTGTGATGGGGCGCGCCACTGTGAAGCAGGCGTCCGATCGCGACGGTTATAATTGTGTGACGCTCAGGAATGACAGCATTATCATCGCAGAAAAAGAACTCGGAATCCCCTATAAAAACGATTTTGCTGCGTTTAGTCTCAGAAACAATGCCGCAGTCGCCGATTTGCCGACATCTCCCCTTCCCGACTTTTCCATCAACGATCGCTATCCGACTGTAGATGCGGAATTGTTCTTGCAGGACAGCGCATCCATATTTACGGGTGTCGCCATCAGCGAGAATACCTTGGTTTATGGAAACTCGAAAGGAGAAATTGTCGCGTGGAATGTCGCCGACAAGCAGATGTGCTGGAAAAAGCCATGCGGCGGTTCGGTGTATATGACTCCGGTGATTTGCAATCGTGCTGTATTTGCAGGGACGGTCGGCGGCGATTTGTATATGTTGGATCTGCTTTCCGGCAAAGAAATCAACAAATTGCAGTTGAATAAGCCGATCACGGGCGATGCTGCCATCGACGGTCACGACCTCTTTGCGGCTGCCGGAAATGATTTGTACAAGATCGATGCGCTTACGGGAAAAATACTCCTGAAATTCGACGGCATCGAAGGACGGCTGCAAGGCAAACCGTTGGTTACTGCAACAGATGTGATTGTGGGTGCATGGGACAGGCATCTGTATTGCCTGGACAAATCGACCGGACAATTGCGCTGGAAATGGAATAACGGACGTTCCGGCGTGTTGTACTCTCCTGCCAATGTAGTTCCGACGGCGAGCGACGGAAAAGTGTTTATTGTCGCTCCCGACCGATACATGACTGCGATCAATCTCTCGGACGGGCAAACAGTTTGGCGTACAAACAGGCATCAGGTGCGGGAGTCGATGGGCGCTTCGGAAGACGGAAAATGGCTGTTCGCAAAGTTGATGAACGACAGTGTGCTCTGTGTCGCAACTGAAGGAAATGAATACAAGGAAGCGTGGGTGGTCGATGCCGGATTTGGATACGAACACAATCCCTGCCCCATGGTCGAACACGATGGCATAGTATACGCCGGTGGAAGAAACGGACTGCTGGTGGCCATCGACACGAAAACACAACAAGTCCTGTTCAAATACAAATGTGGAAATTCGTCAATCAATAAAATCACAGTCTTGAACAACAACGAAATCTGGGTGTCGCTGATAGAAGGCTCCATCGTGAAAATAACCCGGCAACAACAATTGCCGGTGATTGTCGGCGCCGAACGAACGGACAGCTATTTCCCGCTATTGCAAGGGAAACGCGTCGCGCTGCTGTCGAATCATACCGGAATGGTAAAAGACAAGCATCTGCTGGATGTGCTGTTGGAAAATAAATGCAATGTCGTAGCGGTATTTTCTCCGGAACATGGATTCCGCGGCGATGCCGGTGCGGGCGATCATGTCTCCAGTTCGGTGGATCCGAAGACCGGCGTGCCGATATTGTCGTTGTACGACGGGAATACGGGAAAGCCGAGCGATGCCTCCATGCAGAAATTCGATCTGTTGGTGGTAGATATCCAGGATGTCGGTTTGCGGTTCTACACCTATTATGTCACGATGGTCAGGATGATGGATGCCTGTGCGGCACATGGGAAGCAGGTGATTATCCTGGATCGTCCCAATCCCAACGGACATTATGTCGATGGCCCGATCCTGGATATGAAATACAAGTCGGGCGTCGGCTGGTTGCCGATTCCGGTTGTGCACGGGATGACTTTAGGCGAACTGGCATTGATGGTCAACGGCGAGAAATGGCTGCCCGAAAAACGGACTTGCAAACTGACGGTGATTCCGTGTCTGAATTATACACATCAGACCTTGTATCGCTTGCCGATCCCGCCATCACCCAATCTGCCGAATATGCTCTCAATATACCTGTATCCTTCCATCTGCTATTTCGAAGCGACTCCGGTAAGCCTGGGACGAGGCACAGATTTGCCTTTTCAGATATACGGCCATCCCAACATGAAAGGATATGATTTCTCCTTCACGCCACACAGTATGCCCTCGGCAACCAATCCTCCGCAAAAAGACCGCTTGTGTTACGGCGTCAATCTCAGCGGCGCCTCGGAAAAAGCAGTGCTGGAAAAAGGAATTGATTTATCTTACCTGATCGATGCATACAACAATCTGAATATGGACGATTATTTTTTCCGCTCATTCTTTGAAAATCTGATCGGTGTCGATTATGTCCGAAAGATGATTAAACAAGGGAAAAGCGCAGACGAAATCAAAGCCGTATGGAAAGATGATGTAGCAAAATTTAAAATACAACGAACCCCTTATTTACTTTACGCAGAATGACTCCATTATTAATACTTATCACAATAGCGGCCTATTTTACGGTCTTGTTTTTCATTTCCTCCCTTTCGGGAAGGAAGGCCGACAATGCGGGATTCTTCTCCGGCAACCGGAAATCCCCCTGGTATGTGGTTGCTTTTGCAACAATCGGCGCCGCTATTTCTGGCGTGACGTTTGTCTCCGTGCCGGGAATGGTCGCCAACGACGGCTTCTCTTACCTCCAGATGGTGCTGGGATTCGCGGTAGGCCAGTTCATCATCGCTTTTGTGCTGATTCCGCTATTCTATAAAATGAACCTGACTTCCATCTATGAATACCTGGAAAACCGTTTCGGACTCGCTTCATACAAGACAGGCGCATGGCTGTTTTTTATTTCCAAGATGTTGGGCGCGGCTATTCGACTGTTTATCGTTTGTGTCGTCCTGCAGTTACTGGTCTTCAAGCCACTGCATATCCCGTTCATTTTCAATGTGATTTTTACCGTCGGCATTGTATGGGTATACACTTTCAAAGGCGGGGTGAAGACATTGATATGGACAGACTCGTTCAAAACATTCTGCCTGATTGTGTCGGTCGGTTTGTGCATCTATTATATCGCTGCCAAACTGGGACTGGACGCCAACGGATTGTTTTCGGTGATCAAGGACTCCGAATGGTCGAAAACCTTTTTCTTTGACGACGGCAACGACCGGCATTTCTTCTTCAAACAGTTCTTTGCAGGCATTTTTACGATGATTGCCACGACCGGCCTCGATCAGGATATGATGCAAAAAACTTTGAGCTGTAAGAATTTCAAAGATTCGCAGAAAAATATGATTACGGGAGGCGTATTGCAAATAGCCGTCAATCTGCTTTTCATGATGCTGGGGGTATTGCTCTATACGTATGCCCAAAAGATGCAGATCGCATTGCCGGAGAAGGGCGACGAAGTTTTCCCGTTTCTTGCTACCGGTGGATTTTTCCCCACTATCGTCAGCGTCTTGTTTATTATTGGACTGATTTCGGCAGCTTATGCCGCAGCAGGTTCGGCATTGACCGCCCTCACAACCTCGTTTACGGTAGACATCCTGGAAAGTCCGAAGCGTAAATCCGAGAGCGAAGTCGTCCGAATCCGAAAAAAAGTGCATGTCGGCATGGCGGTTGTGATGGGAATTGTCATTTTTATTATCAATCTGCTGAACAACGATTCGGTGATCAATACCGTATATATGCTTGCCAGCTACACCTACGGGCCGCTGCTGGGGATGTTTACATTCGGCATCTTTATGAAAAACAGGGTGAAAGACCGGATGGCACCCTTTGTAGCCATCATTTCCCCGGTGTTATGTTTCATCCTGGATGTCAATTCAACGCATTGGTTAAATGGGTATGTCTTTAGTCATGAACGACTGATACTGAACGCGTTGTTTGCTTTTATCGGATTGTGGATTTTCAGTAAGAAAAAATAAAATATTAATTCTAAAATATATGCGAAACAGATTAAAATTGTCTCATTTTTTTCTGCTCATTATCTTGAGCGGACTCACCGCAGGATATGCGCAGGATTCTTCGTGGATCAGGGTGAACCGGCTGGGTTATCTGCCGGAAAGCATCAAAACAGCGGTATTTATTTCACAACAAAAGCATCCCAATGCCAATTTTTCGGTGAAAGAAGCGAAAACCGACGCCGTAGCGCTGACGGGGAGCGGCGTCCCTGCCAATGCCGCACGCTGGGGATTGCAACAGGCGATTCGTCTGGATATCTCCGCACTGACCAAGCCCGGAGGATATTATATCGAATGTAACGGCATCCGTTCTCCTTATTTTACAGTCGGAGCGAATGTGTATGACCGTTCGGCGGATTACCTTTTAAATTATATGCGTCAACAACGTTGCGGGTTTAATCCTTATCTGGATACGCTTTGCCACCAGCACGACGGATTTATCGTAGATCATCCCACACGCACAGGAGAAAAGATCGACGTGCGCGGAGGTTGGCACGATGCTTCCGATTATCTGCAATACCTGACCACTTCGGCCAATGCCACTTTTCAAATGATGTTCGCCTGGCAACAAACGCCCGACAAAACGATATTCCGTGACGCACACGATGCGGCAGGAAAAAAAGGCGCAAACGGCATCCCGGATATCCTCGACGAAATCAGGTGGGGACTGGAATGGATGCTGCGGATGAATCCCGATTCAGCCGTGATGTTTAACCAAATAGCGGACGACCGCGATCATGCGGGAATGCGCCTGCCGAGCCGCGATCCGGTCGATTACGGATGGGGAGCGGGAACCGGTCGCCCTGTCTATTTCATTACCGGTCAACCGCAAGGATTGACAACGCACAAAAACCGAACTACCGGCGTCGCCTCTTCGGCAGCAAAATTCGCTTCGGCATTCTCTTTGGGCGCAGAACTATTCAAAACTTCCGACCCCGCTTTTGCCGCTGTCCTCAAAAGCAAGGCAGTACCGGCATTCCGCTTCGCAGAAGCCAATCCTGGCAATACACAGACGGCTTGCGTGATTTCTCCCTATTTCTATGAAGAAGACAATTATGTGGATGACATGGAACTGGCGGCGGCTGTGCAATACGAGGTGACCGGCGACAACCAATGGAAAAAAACGGCAGACCACTGGGGGCGGCTCGAAGAAATCACGCCTTGGATGGAACTGGGGCGCGCACGCCATTACCAGTTCTACCCGTTCGTCAATCTGGGGCATTTTTATCTTTCAAAATCCGATGATCAGATAATCAGCGAGAAATATACCGAGTTCATGCGAAGAGGGCTGGAATGTCTGCTGAAACGAGCAAAAGAAAACGACGATCCATTCCTCAATGGCATCCCTTTTATCTGGTGTTCCAATAACCTGGTTGCCGCTGCGATTACACAGGCGCGCCTGTACCATCAGACTTCCAACGACACCACATTCCTGGAAATGGAAGCAGCGCTACGCGACTGGCTCTTTGGCTGCAACCCCTGGGGGACGTCGATGATCTGCGGATATCCGGAGAATGTGGATTATCCGTCAGACGCCCATTCCGTTTTCGTAAAATTACACACCATTCCTTACGGCGGATTGATCGATGGGCCGATCTATAAAAGTATCTTCGACAGCCTGAGGGGCGTCGAACTGACAAAACCGGACGTGTATGCCGCTTTCCAGCATGGCGTGGCGGTCTATCATGACGACATCGGGGATTATTCTTCCAATGAACCGACAATGGACGGTACCGCCAGCTTGAGCTTTTATCTGTCTACAATGGAGAAAACAGGGAAATCGCAACAGTCGCAATTGCCGCAGACGGTCATCGATAGCCAGGGCGCAGTGGTGCGCAAAAATGCCGACAGCAAAACGATCCACCTGGTCTTTTCGGCAGATATGGCATTCGAAGGCGCTTCGCATATTTTGGATGTACTGAAGAAACAGAATATCAAAGCGTCTTTTTTCCTGACAGGCAATTGCTTGAGAATGAAAGAGCACGAAAATATCATCAAACGCATCATTCGCGAAAAACACTACGTGGGTCCCCATTCCGACAAACATCTGCTGTACGCTTCGTGGGATGTTCGCTCACAGTCGCTGGTCACGCCCGATAGCCTGATCAATGACCTCCGGCAAAATTTGTACGAACTGCAACGCATGGGCATAAATCCGGCTGAAGTGGTTGACTATTTGCCTCCTTATGAATATTACAACATCGAGAATGTGAAAACAATCGAATCGCTCGGATTGAAAGCAGTCAATTTTACGCCCGGAGTCACAACTTCCGCCGACTACAAAACGCCGGATATGAAGAATTACCTCTCTTCCCAGCAACTGATGGAACAGTTGTATGCATTTGAAGCAAAAGAAGGGTTGAACGGCGCCATTATCCTGATTCATCCGGGCACCGTTGAAGCGCGAACCGATAAATTATACCTCCGCTTAGATGAAATGATCGAGTATCTGAAGAAAAAAGGATATACTTTCGAGAAGTTATGAATCCTAAAATAACAACTTTGCTCTCCGAATTGCATGCAATTCATCCGGAGATAACAACGTTTACGGATCCATTGATGACACTGGCCAAGGGAACAGATGCCGGTTTTTACAGGCTTATTCCGGAGGTGGTTATTCGGGTAAACAAGGAAGAAGAAGTGATTTCTGTCCTTCGCCTTTGCCGTAAACACCAATTGCCGCTCACATTCAAGGCGGGCGGTACCAGCCTGAGCGGGCAGACCGTCAGCGATTCGGTACTGGTGGAACTCGGACCGGGGTTTCGGACATCACTGATAGCCGACGATGGCGCCGTCGCTACGTTTGGTCCTGCGGTGATCGGCGATCATGCCAACAGGCAACTGTCGCGTTTCGGTAGAAAACTCGGACCCAGCCCTGCTTCGATCGATTCCGCCAAAATCGGAGGGATCGTAGCGAACAATGCCAGCGGTTCCAGTTACGGGATCATACACAACAGCTATCATACGATCAAGAGTATGCGTATCGTATTGATGGACGGGACGATACTGGATACGGGCAATGACGAAAGTCGTCGGCAATTTGAGGCCGATCATGCGGGTTTTTGCACGCAATTGCTGAATCTGAGGAATCAGATGGTGAGTCATCCGGAATTGTCGGAAAAAATCCAGAAGAAATTCGGACTGAAAAATACCTGCGGCTACGGAATGAATGCGCTCCTAGATTTTGACAATCCGATTGATATCATTCAGCACCTCATGGTAGGATCGGAAGGAACCCTGGGCTTCATCTCGCAGGTGACTTTCAATACCGTGCCGGATTATCGTCTGAAAGCGACAGCATTGATTTATTTCCCGCATATCCGTCATGCGTGCGAAGCGATCCTGCCATTGCGAGCATGTAAAGGCGTGAGTGCGGCAGAATTGATGGATCGCAATGCGTTGCGCGCAGTAGAAGACTTGCCCGGAATGCCGTCCGAATTGAAACTCCTGGATGACAATACCGTAGCATTGCTGATCGACACCTCTGCCGATGAAGACACGGTATTGTCGCAACAGATCGAAGAAATTATCCGAAAACTGGAAGCAATACCAACGGTATTCCCTGTCCAATTTACGAGGGATTCACAGACTTATGATACCTATTGGAAAGTCCGTAAAGGGCTTTTTACGACCGCCGCGGCGACCCGGCCGAAAGGCACTGCCTGTATCATCGAAGACCTGGCTTTCCGTGCCGATGTACTGGGCGATGCACTGGTGGCTTTGCAGGAATTGTTCGCTCGCTATCAATACCACCGCGCAATCATCTGGGGGCATTTGTTGGATGGAAATATCCACTTTGTCATCATGCCGGATTTCAATTCTGTCGGCGGCATTGAAGAATACCGTCATTTCATGATCGATCTGGTGACGTTGGCCATCGACCGATTCGACGGCAGTCTGAAAGCAGAACACGGCACCGGACGCAATATGGCTCCATTCGTAGAAAAAGAATGGGGGAGCGAAATCTACGACCTCATGAAGTCGGTCAAAGCGCTGTTTGATCCCGAACAGATCTTAAATCCGGGAGTCATCCTCAACGAGGACAAAGATATCTTCGTGAAACACCTCAAACCCATCCCCGTTGTGCATGAATTGATCGATAAATGCATCGAATGTGGTTTTTGCGAATCGGAATGTCCTGCCAGAAACCTGACATTAACGCCCCGACAACGAATCGTGTTGTATCGTCAATTGTCTGTATTGCAGAATGAAAATAAAGATTCCGGACAGTATTTCAAAATGCTGCAAAAGGAATACCGTTACAACGGCAATGAGACCTGCGCTACGGATGGACTTTGCGAACGCTCATGCCCGGTAGGAATCAATACCGGCAAGCTAATCAAAGAATTGCGGCTGAATAGCCACAAACGGTTCGTCAATGCAGTCGCTACTTATTTGGCCGATCACCTGTCGCTGGTGTCTGTCGTGCTGCGCTGGGCATTGAAAATACCGCATGCCTTTGCAAAATTGACCGGATATCCATTCATCGAGACCTCGATGCGTTTCGTTTATCGTCTATCGGGACGGAAATTTCCGCTGTGGACGCGATATACGCCAACCGGCAGTCCACGAATCAATTGTTCTGCCGAAGACAAGCAAGATCGGTCGATTCCGGAGGTTGTCTATTTCCCTTCTTGTATCAACAGGACAATGGGCATTTCGCCCGATTATCCCGAAAAAACGGCGCTGGTCTCGAAAATGCAACAACTCCTTGCTAAAGGCGGATACCGGATTCTTTATCCGAAACAGACCCATAAGTTGTGTTGTGGAATGGCATTCGACAGCAAAGGCTTCAAAAAACAAGGTCTGCAAAAAGCAAAAGAATTGGAAAAGGCGCTCCTTGAGGCGAGTGATTCGGGTCGCATCCCGATTTTGTGCGACATGAGTCCCTGCCTGCTGCGAATGAAAGAGACCCTCGATCCGCGCTTGCGACTCTACGAACCGGTGGCATTTATCCTTGAATTCCTGCAAGACAAGTTGCATTTTCGGAAACTTCCGATCAAAGTGGCCATTCACAGCACTTGCAGCAATACCAAAATGGGACTGAATAAACAACTCTACCAGTTGGCTTCACTCTGCGCCGAAGAAGTGGTCGTTCCTGTGGAAGTCGGATGTTGCGCCTGGGCGGGCGATCGTGGTTTCTTTTATCCCGAACTGAATCAAAGCGCTTTGGCCGATTTGCCGGGCGCCCTCAAAGACGTTGAACGCGGATACAGTACAAGCCGTACATGTGAGATCGGTCTCACCATCCACAGCGGCATTACGTATCAGTCGATTATCTATCTGGTTGATGAAGCGACGACCCCATGATGGTGTTTTCTTTTATATTTATATCATTGTTTTGAATTATTATGTAACTTTGGCCGTCCAAAACGGACATGAGAATACTATATTTAACAGCTAATTCAAACTAATAATAGGTACTATGTCTACTTACAACGAAGATAATCGTAAAGTGACGACGCATCGTCTCATTGAGATGAAACAACGCCGGGAAAAAATCGCTATGCTTACTGCTTATGATTATTCCATGGCTTCCATTATAGATCGCGCGGGAATGGATGTGATTCTTGTGGGCGATTCGGCTTCCAATGTGATGGCGGGCAACATTACGACGCTGCCCATCACGCTCGACCAAATGATTTATCACGGCAAATCGGTCGTGAAAGCTGTCCGCAGGGCGCTTGTGGTGGTGGATCTGCCTTTCGGAACCTATCAAGGCAACTCGAAAGAAGCGCTCAATTCCGCTATCCGCGTGATGAAAGAGACGCATGCCGATTGCATCAAAATGGAGGGCGGCGCAGAAATACGAGAATCCATCGAACGCGTACTGTGTGCAGGTATTCCGATTATGGGGCATCTGGGACTTACTCCACAGTCGATCAATAAATTTGGCACGTATGCTGTCCGCGCCCGCGATGAAAACGAAGCGAAAAAACTCGTCGAAGATGCTCACCTGCTCGAAGAACTCGGCTGTTTCGCTATCGTGCTTGAAAAAATTCCTGCGTTGCTGACCAAACAGGTGTCCGAAGAACTCGCCATCCCCACCATCAGCATTGGCGCAGGTCCTTATGCCGATGGGCAAGTATTGGTGGTGCACGATATGCTCGGAATTAACAAGGAATTTTCTCCACGCTTCCTTCGTCGTTATGCCAACTTGTACGAAACGATCACGGAGGCCGTCTCTCATTATATCGATGATGTCAAAGGGCAGCATTTCCCCAACGAGCAGGAATCGTACTGACGGCTTCATTTGGATTGGATAGCGAAAAAAAGAGCATGCCAAAATTGACATGCTCTTTAATGTAATAAAATTTGCATCCCTCATGGGAGTTTTCTTCGAAAACCGGCATTTCGGGGTGTTAAGAATTTTAGTCGTTAAAGTCTTGGTTTATTAGTTTTTGCACACACATATACACTAGACTTTGGAGAAATACCGGTTCGAAGAACTAATAAATCTGATGTATCTCTACATTGTATTTATAGCGATTGCAAAGGTAACAAAAGATTTATTGTAAAAATTATAAATCCATGCGTTTTTTTTATATAATCATATCAAATCGAAAAAATATTAGAATTAATGCCGTTTTCAGCATCATTCCGGACGCCGAAACGCATCCCGATTTCTATTTTTTGAGGTATAACACGGCTAAGTTAAGTTAATCTTAAATTCTTTTTTTGTATGACTAATTCATCGAGTGTATCCAACTTGTCGTTAATCTCGGGAGTTATTTCTCCTCCCAATCCTATTTCCTTTGCCAATTCATTGATTATTGTGAAAATGTTGTTCTGAATTAGTTTGGTCACTTCTTTGTTTTGATTGTCCGAAGCAAAAGGATTTGCTTGTTCGGCAATTTCTATCAGACAGGACAAAATTTTGTTTACAGTCTCAGGTTTCGCATACAGGATAATGTCCTGAGACACAACCTTAATAAGATCGTTCAATTCTTCTAAATCTACTGAATGATCATCCCAGACTGTCCAAAGTTTATCAATAAAAGTGTTAAAACGAGCCGATTTTTCCTCGAATACTTTTACATTTCTTTCTTTTACTTCTTCATGGCTGGTCTGTCCAGCCAACAAAAAATACGTAATTAATGCTGCAACTACAGCATCCAATAGTGTACCGGATATTTGAACCGGCAAGTCGGAACCAATAAATAATCGCATCATTAGCGCAATGCCAATAAAAAGGATAAAGCCTATGATAAGGCTGATTGTAAATACTTTTGCAGATCTTTTCATATTTATCGTTAATATTAATTATTATTTTGTAAATCATTCATTATGCGACTAATAATCATCGCCAATATGTCTGCATTATTGAATACTTTCAATATCGGACTTTTTCCAGTTGACTTTTCTATCTCTATGCCATCGTGATATGGAACAATGAATAGAATTTTCGAAAAAAGAATGTTGGTGTTCTTTTTATTCCCCATAAAAATTATCCGCTTGTTAGTAATATATACCACTCCTAAATCAATCTGTTGCAATTGTTCCATGGTAATTCTTCGCGGTTTAATGCTTCCCACTCGATAATATAATCCTTTCATGATCTTGATACGATAACTTGGACCCGAATAATTGATCCTTTTGGTGACAGTTCTGTTTTCATACCATTCGGCATAAGATGAATAATAACACTTCTCATTTTTTTGCAAGTTGATTTCGACTTGTTTGACAGGTAAATCTCCATTTTCAATTATCCAAAATAATTTCATTTTTTCCAATACAGCTTTCGATTTATCATCCATTGTCAAATTCACATCAAGGTTTTTAGCAAGCAGATTCAATTCTTCCCATTCCTCAGGAGATATTCTGTTGTCCTCGGAAATAGCATCAACCTTATCTTTAACAAGTTGAGTGCGACTCTCTTGAGAAATCTTCTCGGCGATCGCATCGGGCAATTGAAGGTTCTGTTTTAGTTTATTCAGAAATGCTTGCTTATTTTCATCAAATATGCCGTCTTTGATTGCTTCGTCGATATTATTACGATAAATTGCGCCTCCAAGCGCATTGTGTAATGCTGTTACTTCATCAGTATTAAGCATTAATATGGATTTTAAATGATTTAAGTTGTCTATCTCGTCCTCAGTCAAAACATTATCTTCAAAGCATATTTTCAAATACCGTTCATATAATTCCTTTAATCTGTTCAGAAACAATCGTCTTAAATCCACTTTATATTTTTCGACTATTTCGGCGACATGTTCTACTTTAATCTCTTTTATCGGTTTGATTGCCAGCAGATTGTTTATTTCTACAAAAGAATTTTCTTTTGGTGATCTCTTAAAAAGGCGTTGAAAAGCATTTGGTGATTTCAATTCAATCTCGGTATAGATTTTTTCCATGAATTTATTATTTAAATTATTTGTATTCAATATATTATCTGTCATTCTTTCCTTCATATAACTACACAAAAAAAGCGTGAAATTGTATCGTTGAACGCTTACTTTAGATTGACTGGCTCTACCAAAACCATTGTAGATAAAATAAGCACGATCCAATTCACGCCATAGCGTGAACCTTCGCAACTTATTCTCTCTACTTTGTGAAATTGGTAGATTTCGTCAATCGAGAATAAGACCGTTAGTTCAATTATAATTTTTTAACTGTATAATTATAAATCTTTTATGTCATATATATCAATTTTGTGATTCAACTTTGAAATGGTATGAATAAATACCGACATCATCTCCTTCTTCCCTGCTTTGCTCGCTGTTTGGCCAATTGCTGTTGTTGCCGTTGTGCCTCTTCCAGCCGAGCCATAAAGCCGGATTTTTTTACCGGTTTCTTTTTGTTTTCTTCTAACTGTTTGAGCAGTTTATCTTCGTTTACAAAATAACGAAATCCGAGGGTTTGCAGGATGGTGATCAAATTCGACAGGAAATAGTAATAGTTCAGACCTGAAGGGTATTGATTCAAAAATACCAGCATAAACAGCGGCATGAAATACATCATCATCTTCATGCCCGGCATTTGCTGTTGTCCGGTATTGGACTGATCCATATTAAATTTCGAGTACAGAATCGTTGTGATGGTCATCAACAAGCAGAACAGGCTGACGTGATTGCCGAAATAGGGCGTGACAAAAGGGACGTAAGCATCCCAAGAGATGATGGCGTCGTAGGTGGATAAATCTTTTACCCAAAGGAAACTTTCATGACGCAGCTCGATCGCCGTAGGGAAAAACATGAACAATGCCAGCAGAAACGGCATTTGAAACAGCATCGGCAAACACCCGCTCATCGGATTGATGCCCGCCTGCCGGTACAGCTCCATCGTTTTCTGTTGACGCGCCATGGCATTCTCCTGCCCCGGCAACTTCTCATTGATCTGCTCGACCTGCGGGCGCATCAACCGCATTTTGGCGGTAGAAAGATAGGACTTAAACGTGAATGGCGACAGCAACAATTTGATGGTGATCGTCAGCAGCAAGATAGCGATACCCAGATTATTACATATACTTGTCCAGAAATCGAACAAGGGGATAATCAACCACTTATTCACGTAGCGGAATAAACTCCATCCCAACGGCACCAATCGTTCCAGCTCCAAATTTTGTCCCTGGAAATGCGTCTTGTCGTAATTCCGCAACAAGGCATACGCATTGGGGCCAAAATAATAATAAAATCCGATTTTCTCGTTCCCTTTCGGATCGAAAGCCACCCGTGCAGCCATATTGTATTGCTTCAAATAGACGTTGTCGGACATACATTTGGAGTCCAGTTTTGAGGCCTCAAAACTCTCATCGGCGATCAAAACGGTTGAAAAATACTGGTCTTTGTAAGCAATCCATTTGAGCTTGTTGGCAATCGTGCGGCTGTCGTCTTTTGAGTCGCTCAGTTCTTCCACATCGTCGGCCAGGTATTTATAGACCAGACGTGCGTAACGCTCTTCAAATTTGCGGCCTGTTTCCTGCTGACGAACGGTCTGCGTCCATTGCATATCCAGCGAATTGGTTCCGCCGATCAGCTGATTTTCCATATTTTCGGAAATGACCTCAAAGCGGAGCATATAGTCGTTAGGCGCCAACGAATAGACAAATGAAAGCGAAGCGTCTTCGCCCGCTTTCAGTTTCATCGTTACCTGGTCGGGAGTCGTCTGCGGCTCAAAATACAGCTCGGAAGAATTGACAATCCGGTTATTGGAGGTAATCAACGAAAAATTCAATTGTGATTCTGCGCCTTCAAACAAGATTAAAGGTCGTGAATCGTAGGAAGTATATTTTTTCAATCGCACGGATTGAACCTGTCCGCCTTTGGTAGAAAACGCGATTGCCACCAAGTCGTTTTCGAGCGTCACGATCTGTTCTTCTCCTTCAGACGATGGTGAAAAGATGCCAAAACGATTTTGCAGCTGTATTTCCCGCAATGAGTCGGCACTGAGTGTTGTAGAATCTTGTGCGATCACTTCTTGTGCTAAGGCATCGGCAATGGTGTCATTTCGCATTTCCGCCTGCTGTTGTGCTTGAACGGTGGCGATTGAATCCTGATACCTTTTTTGCGCCTCAATCTGTTCCTGACTCGGGCGGTTCAGCCAATTAAAAAGTATAAATACTAAAACTATTAAAATAAAACCGGTGATTGTATTCTTATCCATTGGGTTGAAAGTTGAAAATTAGGAATGGGGTATTTAACTCTTTATTGCCGCTTCGATAAAACTCATAAACAGCGGATTGGGATTGACTACGGTGCTGTTGTATTCCGGATGGAATTGCGTTCCGACATACCATTTCAACTCAGGAATTTCAATCACTTCCACCAGACGGGATTCGGGATTTATGCCGGTGCATTTCATGCCGTGGGCTTCAAACTGGTCTTTATATTCATTGTTAAATTCGTAGCGGTGACGGTGTCGTTCCTGCACCAATTCTTTATTATAGGCCTGAAACGCTTTCGATCCGGGCAGTATCTTACAATCATACGCTCCCAGTCGCATCGACCCCCCCATATTGATGAGGTTTTTCTGATCCTCCATCAGGTCAATCACTTTATGCGGTGTCTGATCGTCCATCTCGGTCGAATTTGCCCCCTTCAGTCCCAATACATTACGCGCGAACTCGATCACCATGCACTGCATGCCGAGGCAGACGCCGAAAGTGGGCTTGTCGTGTTCACGGGCGTATTTGAGCGCGGCAAACTTCCCTTCGATTCCCCGTTGGCCGAATCCCGGAGCAACCAGGATGCCATCCAGATCGCTCAACAGCGCTTCCGCATTTTCATTGTCGATTTTTTCAGAATGAATATGTCTCAACTCCAATTTCCGGTAATGGTAAGTAGCGGCTTGGAGCAACGATTCATTGATCGACTTGTAGGCATCAGGCAATTCCACATATTTCCCAACCAGGCCGATTTTGACGCTTTTCTTCGCCGTTTTCATCCGGTTCAGAAATTCTATCCACAATTTCATATCGGGAGGATCGCCCACCGCCAAGTTCATTTTCCGGAGGATGATCTCATCCATTTTTTGTTTGGCCAGCACGACGGGAACTTCATAAATGGAAGGCACATCATAAGATTGGATCACAGCACTCTCTTCCACATTGCAAAACAAGGCCACTTTTTTACAAATATCTTTGAAAAGTTCGGTTTCGGTCCGTAACACCAAAATCTCCGGCTGCACCCCAAGCCCTTGGAGCGTTTTAACCGAATGTTGTGTCGGTTTTGTCTTCACCTCTTTGGCCGCTGCGATAAAAGGGATATACGTCAGATGCACGCACAGACAGTTATTGCCCAATTCCCAGCACAATTGACGGACGCTTTCGATAAACGGAAGCGATTCGATATCGCCGACGGTGCCGCCGATTTCTGTGATGACAAAATCAAACTGGCTTTTTGTGCCGAGCAGCATGATGTTGCGTTTAATCTCGTCGGTGATATGCGGCACTATCTGCACCGTCTTCCCCAGGTAATCGCCGCGGCGTTCCTTATTGATTACGTTTTGATAAATCCGTCCTGTGGTAATATTGTTTGCTTTGGTGGTGGAGATATTCAGGAATCGTTCATAATGCCCCAAGTCGAGGTCGGCTTCATGTCCGTCGACTGTCACGTAACATTCGCCGTGTTCATACGGATTCAATGTCCCCGGATCGATATTGATGTATGGGTCAAATTTCTGGATAGTAACCCTGTATCCCCTCGTTTCCAACAAATTGCCTATTGAAGACGCTACTTTTCATTTTCCCAAAGAATAAACGACTCCGCCTGTGACGAAAATATATTTTGTCTCTTTCACTTTATCAAAATTTTATACATGATTTCCAATAAATTCACAAAGTTAATCTTTTTCCTTAAAGATTCCACAATAATTTGATCGATATTTATTGTTTTTCTACCTTTCCATTCAATTTCGATCGTATAGGCACATCATTTTCCAGTCCGTCATCGCCTTCAACTCCGCTGCCAGTTCCTTTGATTCCAAGCGCATCATGCTATCTTGCGAACAGTCGAAAAAAAATACGTAGTTGAAAAAATCATAGTAATCATAAAAATCTTATGACAATCAAGGTTCAGACAATCAAGGTTCAGACAATCAAGGTTCAGACAATCAAGGTTCAGACAATCAAGGTTCAGACAATCAAGGTTCAGACAATCAAGGTTCAGACAATCAAGGTT
>JAISUK010000076.1 GCA_031272075.1 Dysgonamonadaceae bacterium | reverse complement strand
TTCAACTTTCAACTGCAAAATTATTTGGGGTTTTTGAAACGTGCAAATCCCGATCTTGCCGATTTTCGCATTTTTTGCAACTCGTCGACCGGAAAGGCTTCAAAATTTGCAAAAAATGCAAAAAGTCTTCGGCGAGGGGTCGATTTTTTGCAAATTTTGCAACTCACAGGTGTGCGATTATTGATTTTCGCAAAAAAACGGCGGTTAAAGTTTGTTAAACCGGGGTTTTTGTTAAAAAAATGGGATCAATCGCGTAGAGACGGTGCAGGCACAGTCTCTATATGGGGGTATGCGGGTTATGCGAAAAAAACAATAACTTTGTTAAACCTTTGTTGTTTTGGGAAGTCAAAAGATATATGGATGCCCTTTAAAAATTATTGACGTATGAAATCAAGAAAATTGTTATTTCTTTCAGCATTTGTATTTGTGCTGATTGCTTGTTCGGTAAACAAGATGGCTGAAGCCCAGGTTCATATTGGGCTGTATGCGCGTATTCCGCTGGCTCCGGATATCGTTGTCACGATCGAGGCGCCCATAATTGCCGCACCGGGTCCAAACTATGTATGGATTGACGGTTATTGGACATGGGACAATCGTTACCGCGAATATGTATGGGTACAAAGTCATTGGGCGCTGGTTCCTTACCAGGGCGCTTACTGGATTCCGGGATATTGGGAACTCTACGGCGGGCGTTATCGCTGGATCGACGCCTGCTGGTTACCGCGTGATTACGCTTTCCGTTATGGCTATTACAACGGGCGTTACGACTACTATGGTCGTCCGATCTATTATCCTCGTCCAAACGGGGATGTACGCGTCGGTTATGCTTATGCTTACGACCACCGTCCCGATTTTCGCGGCAGCGGATACAGCAGTGCGCGTGCGTTCAACGACGAACCACGCAATGTACGCGAACAGATTACCCGCGAGTATAAGCAGGAAGCCAAGCGTTCGTCGGGTACTGTTTCTACCCGTAATGCGACCACCAGTCGCAATTCACAAAAAGAGATACGCATACGCGAAAGCGTTTCGCGTAATCCTTCCTCCAGCTCAGAGTCGGGGGTCAATAGCAGCAGTAGTACAAGGCGTAGCAGCGTAGACAACTCCGGCACGTCGCGCACCGAATCCGGCAATGCCAATGTCAGCACGCGTAGCAGTTCCAATAATGCTGCGGGCACAACGCGCAGCAGTAGTGTGTCGCCTACTACCCGCAGTTCGTCGGGAAATAGCTCCGGATCCACCCGCAGTTCGAGTTCGTCCGGCACTTCTTCGAGTTCGAGGCGCCGGTAATCAGTTGGTTTGACATGCTTTTGTCGGACGAAAGTGCCGACAAAGCGTGTCAAATATTTTTCAATACCGCTGTTAGATAATCCCAGAAACGTTGTACGCTGGCAATCTCTACTTTTTCGTCGGGCGAGTGCGGATGTTTGATCGTCGGTCCGAAAGAGATGGTATCCAGGCCGGGGATGCTTGAGAGGATAATGCCGCACTCCAACCCGGCGTGAATCACTTCGACGATGGGTTCGGTTCCATACAGCGATTTGTATTCAGCTTTCATCACCGACAGGATTGGAGATTGGATGTTGGGATTCCACCCCGGATAGGCATTGCCGATTTCTACCTTGGCGCCGGCCAGCGCAAACACACTCTCTATACTGGAACAGAGGGCTTTTTTCTTGCTTTCCGAGGAACTTCTGGCCAAGATTCTGATTTCTATCAATCCTTCGGACGACTGCACCACCGCCAGGTTGGAAGAAGTCTCCACGGTATCCGCGAAATCGGACAACATGCTGATAACGCCATTCTGACAGCCCTCTACGGCATTGATCAGATCATCTTGAATTTCTTCCGGAATCAAGGCTTGGGGCATTGCGGTCTCTTCGGCGACAAATTTGATCTGGTTTTCGATACGGGCATATTCTTCATTATACAGCTGCTGATAGTCGGCTACCATCTCGTAAAAATCTTCGGTCGTGTCGTCAGGTATCACCACCACTGCAAATGCTTCGCGCGGAATAGCATTGCGCAACGTTCCGCCGTTGAAGGAGGCCAGCCGAGCGTCGCAGTCTTTTACCGCTTCTTTCAGAAACCTGACCAGCAGTTTGTTGGCATTGGCGCGTCCCAATGGAATATCGATTCCGCTGTGTCCGCCTTTCAATCCCGTCAGCGAGAGTTTTACAGCGACGGAATCTTCCGGAATATACGGATCGTCTTTGTATCGGAACGAGATATTCAGGTCTGCGCCTCCGGCACATCCGACGCACAATACACCTTCCGTTTCCGAGTCGAGGTTCAGCATGATGTCGCCCGAGAGGAATCCGGGTTTGATGCCGAAAGCGCCATCCATCCCCGTCTCTTCGTCGATGGTAAACAAAGCCTCGATCGGTCCGTGCTGCAATTGGTTGTCTTCCAGCACTGCCATTGCAGTGGCCACACCGATGCCGTTGTCGGCGCCCAGGGTAGTGCCCTTGGCTTTCACCCAGTCTCCGTCGATGGTGACATCGATCGGGTCTTTTGCGAAGTCGAAATCTGAGTCGGAATTTTTCTGCGGCACCATATCCAGGTGTCCCTGAAGGATGATGGTTTTACTTTGTTCATGCCCTTTGGTGGCGGGTTTGCGAATCAATACATTGCCACATTCGTCGGTCAAAGTTTCCAAACCCAATTTTTTTCCGAATTTTTCCATAAAATCCGTGATTCCCTGCATTTGTCCGGAAGGACGCGGAATGCGGGTTAAAGAATAAAAATGCTTCCACACATTGGAAGGAGGTAAAAGCTTGATGCTGTTTTCCATAGATGATAATAATTTGTTTTTACAGTCGTTGCCGGAAATGCAATCCCGCAGCAGACCCGTTTATATTTATTTTTCTTTGTTAATAATCGATAATGTGATGATAGCCAACAGACTGATAATCGCAATAAAAATCAATTGTTGAATTGTATGCACACAAAATGCAAAAGCGCCGGCATTGGTCTGGCTGATGCCGAATCCCATCAGCGTGGCGATCACCGCCGCATGCCACGGGCCGATGCTTCCCTGCACAGGGATGCTGACGGCCAAGCTACTCATTCCGAACGCGATCAGTCCGTCTTTCCACCCCAGGTCTTTGGTGAAATCGAAAGCGAAAAAACAGATGTAAAAATAGAGAAAATAGCCCAACCAGATGCCGAGGGTGCACAAAAAGAATGCGAAACGTTCTTTCATCTGTGTGATGCTGCGGATGCCTTCCCAGACGTTGAGAAACATGGAGCGGATCTTTTTTACGATGGTCGTTTCTTTGAATCCTTTGAATATGACCCAGATGATGGCCACGGTCAATACCAGCGAAAGGTATGTCCAGACCGAGGTCGCGATTTTGTAACATACATCAAAATATTCCGGGTGAGCAATAAAAAATGCCTTGAAATACCCGATATTCATGATGAATGCAACGATGACGATGAGGAAGACGATGATGGTATCCGCCAGCCGGTCCACAATCAATGTCCCGAATAATTTGGTAAACGGGATTTTTTCATAACGGGTGGTGATCGTGCATCGCCATACTTCGCCCAATCGCGGAAATACCAGATTGACCCCATAATTGCCCAATACGGCCAAAACCAGGTTGTAAATTTTGGGGCGAAATCCCAATGGCTTGATCAGCAGATTCCAACGATAGCCACGGATGATGTTGGCGATCAATCCGAACGGGAGGGAGAACAGAATGATGTCGAATCGGACTTCCGTCTTCAACACCTCCATGATCGAGGTGAAATTTGTCTTCCGGAATACCAGCCAAAAGATGAGTAAACCGAAAGCAAGCGGCAAAAATGTCTGAAGTAGTTTTATCAGGATTGATTTGATTGGACGCGACATGAGCTACTTTTTGTAATTTTATGTAATTTTGTAACCTGATGCTGTATCAGTTTTTATTGCGGTGCAAAAATAAGAAAAATAATGCAATATTCAAATTCGGTTCGTCCGAAAAAATCTTTCGGGCAACATTTTCTGACAGATCTGCGAATTGCGGAAAATATCGCAGACACCCTGCCGACAGACGCGGTCAATGTCATTGAAGTCGGTCCCGGAACCGGGGTGTTGACACGTTTCCTGTTGAAAAAAAATATCAACCTGAAGGTCGTCGAAATTGATCGGGATTCGATCGCCTACCTGAAAAATTGTTTCCCTGAATTGGAAGGCAGGATTGTGGAAAAAGACTTCCTGAAGCTGGATTTGTCCGAATTATTTTCCGATCCGTTCATGGTGATCGGCAATTATCCTTACAACATCTCCAGTCAGATTTTTTTTAAAGTCTTGGAAAATAAAGAAAAGATTCCGCTATGTTCAGGGATGATTCAGAAAGAGATGGCTGAACGAATCGCGTCGCCACCCGGAAAAAAAGCCTACGGAATCATCAGCGTGCTACTTCAAGCATGGTATGAGATCGAATATTTGTTTACGGTGGACGAACAGGTGTTTGATCCGCCGCCGAAAGTCAAATCGGCTGTCGTCCGGCTGCGTCGAAATAGCCGCGAGTCTTTGGGTTGTGACGAGCGGTTGTTTAAGACGATCGTCAAGACGACATTCAATCAACGGCGTAAGACTTTGCGCAATTCGCTGAAATCGCTGTTGGGCAAAGACTGCGCCTGTTTCCAACTCCCGCTGTTCGACAAACGTCCGGAACAATTGTCCGTGGAAGAATTTATCGCGTTGACGAATCTGGTGGCCGATTTAAGCGGCTCGAAGACATAAATTTGAAAGTTATTGGGTAGTGAGTATGGTATTTTCAACTTTTTTACCTACTTTTGTAACCCTGTTTGTGGAAATAGATTAATTAATCCAAATAAGCCTCTTATATTATGTCCGAAATCAAACTCTTTTATCACAAAGACGGAGCTATAAGGCTTAGTCGCAGTTTTGAATTTCTCAAAATAACGCCTACGGAGCAATTCTTATGGATTGATTTGAATGATGTGGACGAGGAGATCGAATCGCAGCTGGAAGACTACCTGAAGATTTATATTCAGGAGGAAGAAGAAATGATCGAGATTGAGACTTCTTCGCGTTATATTGAGACCGGAGACACATTGGTTGTGAATACGAACTTTTTGCTGAGTACTTACGATCGGAATCCTGTTTCCTTTATTTTAAAAAACAACATCCTGATTACGGTTCGTAGCGAAGACCTCGGTTCGTTCACCGAAACGGTGAAGAAGATTTTCGCCAATCCGAAGAATTATCCGACAGGCTATCATGTTTTTCTGGGTTTGTTTGAGACCCGTATTGAGTTTGACGCCGACATGATTGAAAATATCACCCAAGAAATCACGGTCTTGAGTAACAGCATCCAGAATGCCGACGAGAACCTGTTGTTGCAAATCAAAGACTTGCAGGAAAAAACCATGATGCTGCGGGAAAATATCATCGACAAGCAGCGTGCGGTTTCCAATATGTTGAAAAGCAGTCTTATACCGCATGATTTGCGTTCAAAACTGACCATCCTGATCAAAGACATCAATTCGTTGTTGGAGCATATCCGTTTCAGTTTCGATCGTTTGGATTATTTGCAGGACACCTTCCTCGGATTTGTCAATGTGCAACAAAACAAGATCATCAAGATATTCACGGTGATATCGGTGATCTTTATGCCTCCGACTTTGATAGCCAGCATTTACGGGATGAATTTCCAGTTTATGCCGGAGATCCCATGGCGGTGGGGCTATCCCGTATCACTCATGATGATGATTGCCTCGTCAATCGTTATTCTGATATTTTTCAAGAAAAAGAATTATTTATAGTTATTTTAAAATGGAAATGCTATATTTGCATCTTATAAATCTATACAATACTAAAAATTAAATGTGTATATCATGAAAAAATTATTTCTGACAATGGGGATACTGTCAATGCTGATTGTATCGTGTGTAAAAAAAGAACAAGCGGAGCAACCGACCGGTTCCGGGCTGCTTCCTTCGCAGTTTGAAGGAATCTACGAAAACGACTCCACGCATCTCTATGTGATGAAAAATGCAAAAGGGATGGAAGTATGTGTGACAAATATCGGAGGAAGGATCGTATCGGTGCTGGTTCCCGACAAATCGGGCGAAATGCGGGATGTAGTGCTGGGCTTCGATAACATCGAGAGTTACAAAGGCATCAACACCAATTTCGGCGCGCTGATCGGACGTTATGGCAACCGGATTGCCAAAGGCGAATTTACCCTCAGCAATAACCTGAAGTGTAAATTGCGTACCAACAACGGCGCCAATTCGTTGCACGGTGGGCCACGCGGCTTTCATACACAATATTTCAACATCGAACAGCCCGACAGCGTGACTTTGGTATGCAGCTATCTTTCCAAAGACATGGAAGAAGGCTTTCCTGGTAATCTGCAAGTGACTGTTACCTACCGCTTGACCGACGACAATGCCCTGGATATCTCGTATGAAGCAATGACTGACCAGTTGACGGTGGTGAACTTGACGAATCATTCCTACTTCAACCTTTCGGGCGATCCCAACAATACGATTCTCGATCATCTGATGTTCCTCGATTGTGACAAATTTACGCCTACCGATGACGAACTGATTCCTACCGGCAAACTGCAGAAAGTGGCGGGCACGCCTATGGATTTCACAACGCCGACGGCTATTGGAGCGCGAATTGACGATACGACTTTCGTCGACTTGAAAAACGGCAAAGGCTACGACCACAATTATGTGTTGAATCATCCGGGCGACTTGTCGATTCCTGCCTGTAAAGTGGTTTGTCCGGCAACGGGCATCGCCATGTCTGTTTATACCACCGAACCGGGTATCCAGTTCTATGCCGGGAATTTCCTTGATGGATCCGACACCGGCAAAAAGGGTATTCCTTACAACCACCGGACGGCGCTTTGCCTGGAAACACAGCATTTTCCCGATTCGCCGAATCAGCCGACCTTCCCATCTGTCGAACTCAAGCCGGGAGATGTCTATACCAGCCGTTGTATTTATCAATTCACCGTAGAATAAGATTCTATGAAGCACATCGTATTTTTGACCGGCGCAGGCATGAGCGCTGAGAGCGGTATCAGCACTTTCCGCGATTCTAACGGATTGTGGGAGAATTACGATGTGATGCAAGTCGCAAGCATCGAGGGCTGGTACGACAATCCCGACCTGGTGCAACAGTTCTATAATGATCGTCGTCGGCAGTTGAAAAACGCCCAGCCGAATGAAGGCCATAAGATCATCGCCGCGCTGGAAGAAAAATTCCAAGTGACGGTCGTCACACAAAATGTCGACAATCTGCATGAAAGGGCAGGAAGCAAGCAGGTGATTCACCTTCACGGGGAATTGACGAAAGCTTGCAATGAAAGTAAAACGGAAGTATATGATATCGGTTACGAGCCGATCACTCCGGGCGAGAAGGCGAAAGACGGCAGTCGCCTGCGTCCGTTCATTGTCTGGTTTGGTGAAGCGGTACCGATGATTGACAAGGCGGCGGATGCAGTTTCGCAAGCGGATGTAGTGGTTATCATCGGCACCTCGATGAAGGTATATCCCGCTGCAGGGCTGGTATATTATGCACGACGTGGCGTCCCGATCTACCTGATTGATCCGAAAGAAGTGAGTGCTCCTCCGCAGGTCATCGTCATTCAGGAGAAAGCCAGCGACGGGATGCGGAAGTTGGCTCAACTGTTGTAAGCCCTGGCTTTACGTCAGTTTTTTCCGATCCTCACATCTTCCATAGAAACAGCAAGCGCTGCCTGCGATCCGCAGACAGCGCTTATTCTATACATTGGTCGTGATGTCAATTGAAGATATAACGCAAAGACAATTGTACCGTATAAGTTGAGGTGAAACTCTGATAATCTTTGAAAGTGGATTTCAAAACTTCTCCGCTCACTTTCGGGAAAGAGTAGGCGCCGGTGCTCGTGTTGTAACTCAAGATATTGGAAGCGTAGGTTGTTTTGTAAAGTCCCCAACTGCTATTCAGCAGGTTTGGCAAATTCTGAATATCCAACCCGAATTGCAGTGTGTTGCGTTTGCCTCCGACATTGAAATAGAAATCCTGAGTAAATTTGAAATCCAACTGATGGTGCCAAGGCATTACGGCGCCGCCGCGTTCGGTGTATTGCCCTTTGTGGCTGCTCAGGTACTTGTCCTGTTCGATATATGCCCAGAAATCTTTCTTTTGTTCCTCGCCGCTATACCCGGAGGCATCGGCGAAATTCCAGGTGCTTAATTCTTCGAACGAAGCCGGCACGTAGAGCAGGTTGTTGGCGCCTCCATCACCCGTCACATTCCCCTGCGTATAGGAGAAACGGGTATAGGAATAACTGCCTCCGGAATATCCCAGCTGGCTGCCATCGTAAATCAGGTAGATGCCTGAAGCATAATTTCTGGCGTATTCCTTGTTGAAGCCTACCGTCGCAATGATGCGGTCGGGCGACACATAGCTGCCGTAACCCAGGTCGTGGCTGTTGGTTCCGTTCACCGAGAAAGTGTTGGTAGTGAAAGCCGAAGTGACTTGGTCGGACAGACCGTCGCTGTATGCCTTTGAATTGGCGCGGGTATAGGCGAACGACAAATCCAGGCCAAAATCGAATTTCTTACGCAACGACGCGGTGATAGCGTAGTAATAAGAATCGTTGGCGTCATGATTTTCTAGCATATACACATTGTATCTGCTGATGTAGGGCGTATAGGTTTTGCGTGTATCTTTCGCATTAAGTTGTATTTCGCCCGATTCATGATAACCACGGTTGGACACAACCACCGGATTGATGTCGTTGTTGTAAATTCCTTCCAGCGAAAAATCGATATCATACGGCAGTTTGGCATCAAACGCCAACGAGCTTTTCCAGGTCGAAGGCATTTTCAAGTCTTCGCTGAGGATGGTGGGTGACTGCGGTGCGACAGGGGTCGTCGGATTGAAGCTGCCACCGTAGAGCTGGCTCAATATATCGTTCAGATTGGTATGGAAATCCGGTTGCACGCCCGAAGCAGAGGTGGTATTGTTGTAGTAATATTGAGTTTGCCCGACATTGGAGTTGCCGACCACCGATACCAGCCAGACGTAAGGCAAACGACCTACAAAGACACCGGTTCCGCCACGGAGCACGTATTTCCGTTCGCCCGTAATGTCCCAATTGAAGCCCACGCGGGGAGAAATCGTCAATTTTGCTTTGGGCAACTGGGCGGTAGAGTAGTGTGTTCCACCGAAATCCATATCGGCAAAAGCCTTGTTGTAATTGGTCTCTTCAATGGAAGGATAGCTGGGCAGTTCGAAACGGAGGCCGCCGGTGAGTCGGAAATTTTCCGTCAGGTTCAGCTGATCTTGCAGGTAAAAGGCAAATTGTTTGAACGCCAGGGTGGATTGGAATTGGGATAAATCGGCTGCATTGGAGTGAGTGATCCCAAAGGCAGAAGGTTTTGCGCCATTGATAAAATCATCCAACGATGCAAACACATAGTAACCGTTCCCGCCTTGTTGGAAGCCGTTGATGGCATTCTGGTATTCGTATTGCAAACCGGCAGTGATGTTGTTTGCGCCGAGATTCAATGTCAATTCGTCGGTGGCCACGTAAGTATGGACGATTCGGGTATTCCCTGCCGTAAAGGGGTCAGGGCCGAACGACATATAGCAAGCGCCGTCTTTCAAGATATCGACGGTCGGAAAGGTGCCGCCCACATACGAACGCGGTTCATTCTGGTAGGAATAGGTAAAGCGCAGCATGTTGTTGAGATTGCTCGCTAATTTGGAGTTCAATTCCGCAGCAAAAGAGGAAAAATTCTGTTCCTGGAAATAGCGCGAACTCTCGAAATACATGGCGTAGTTGGAGGTACGACCGTTGCCGGAATTGATGCTGAGTCCGCTGTTGCCCGGATAAATCAGACTGGCAGTCAGCGGGCTTACCGAACTCGATGGGTTGCTGCCATATTTGGTAGCCGTATGCGACAGACGGATATTCAATTTGTTGTTGTCGTTGATATTCCAGTCGAACCGTCCCATCAATCGCAGGGAAGGCGTTTTGACGGTATAATTGGAGATTCGTCCGGGGTCATAACCATATTTTGTTTTCAATTCATTCCATACGGTATTGACATCGGCTGTGGTCGGACGCCGCACATTGTTTTCGCCGTAGGCTTCATTTTCGCTGTTTCGCAGTGTGTACGAGGGTCCGGCGCTCTGATTGTCTTCGTATTCCGCGTTGATGAAATAGAAGAGTTTGTTTTTGATGATCGGTCCTCCGAGGCTCAGACCGTAGGTACTGTATTTCGTTTCCTGCGCTGCCAGTTCGTAGTCGCGCACTTTTCTGCCTTGCAGGTTGTCGTTATTCATATAGGTGTAGACAGTGCCCTTAAATTCGTTATCACCCGACCGGGTGACCGCATTGATTGCGCCTCCTACAAATCCACTCTGTCTCACGTCGTAAGGCGTGATGGATACCGATAGCTGTTCCAATGCGTCCAACGAAATCGGCGAACCGCTTGCGGGGAGGTTGGCTCCGATTCCGAAGGCATTGTTGAATGCCGCGCCGTCGACCGTGACGTACGATTGCCGGAAGTTGCCGCCACCTACGGCATAGCCGTTGCTGGTTGTGTTGGATTGCGGCGATAGGCGCATGATGTCGTTCATGCTCCTGCTGATCGTGGGTGTAGACATGATTTCCATTTTCCCGACGGAGGTGATTGCTCCCGCTCTGTCGGTGCGCATGTTGCTGTTTTCAAAACCAACAACGACCACTTCGCCGAGCATGGAGACATCTTCTTTCAATTGCACATTGATTCGGTAGTTTTCGCCAAGACTCAGGGAGACGTCTTTGTATTGCATCGTTTTATAACCGATGTAAGAGACTTCGATCCGATAAGGGCCTCCGGTCTTCATGCCCTGGATGAAAAACAGTCCGTCGACATTGGTTAATGCCGCATACTTGGTCCCTGATTCTTCGTGAATTGCGACGATTGACGCTCCGGCCAATGCTTCGGCGCCGTCGGTAACACGACCGCTCATACTCGCAGTTGTAACTTGCCCGAAAGAAACATGCCATAAGAGCATAAGTGCAAACAATAAACACAGTTTAATTTTGTTCATAATCATACAATTTGATAAGTAAAATTGATATTAAATTTTCATTAATATACGACAAAAATAACAAATATCATTTACTTATCGGTCATTTTTGTTCGGAAGAACCGAAAAGTTATCAACAAGTTTTCACGAGAGCAGTTGGAAAAGGGTAGGGGTTTCGACAACTGAAACGGTGATTATCAACTGATTCCAATGGTTTTCACCAGGAGAAAAATGACGGAAGCCAGCAGTGCGCTTACCGGTATGGTGAGGATCCAAGCCCACAGCATGTCGATGGTGATGCCCCAGCGGACGGCAGAGAGGCGTTTGACGGCGCCGACGCCCATGATGTTGCTGGCGATGACGTGAGAAGTGCTGACCGGGACGCCGAGACGTTCGGTCAGCGTCAGGGTGAGTGAACCGGCCATTTGAGAGCAGAAGCCGTCAAACGGCGTCAGTTTGGTGATTTTGTTGCCTACGGTCTTCATGATTTTCCATCCGCCCATCATGGTGCCCAGGGCGATGGCAGTGAAACACGCAAGCGGTACCCAGTCGTGCACATCGGAGATGCTCGACAGTTTCATCCAGTGGGGAATCAACGCAGGATCGGTTGTCGTATTGAATGAAATCAGCGCTACGCAAATGATGCCCATCACCTTGGGTGAATCGTTCAACCCGTGCTGAATGCTCAGGTAGGCTGAAGAAAAGAGTTGCAGTCGACGGAACCAGATTTCGGCTTTGCGCGGCTTGACACGCTTGGAAAGATTGAGCGTCACGATGGTGATCAGCGACCCGGCAAAAAGCCCGATCAATGGTGCAATCAGGATAAACGACAAGGTGACCAGTACGCCGTCGTGCCCCCAGAAGTGGATTGCCTGAAAGCCGCCCGAAGCGATGGCAGCGCCTGCAAACCCGCCGATGAGCGTATGCGACGAGGAAGAAGGGATGGCGAACCACCAGGTAAACAGGTTCCAGATGATGGCGGCGACGATGCCCGAAAGGATGACCGGCAGCGTGATGTAGGTGTCTATCACCGTTTTGGCTACGGTGTTGGCAACCCTAAATTCTCCGAAAATATGTTTTGCGATAAAGAAAGCGATAAAGTTGAAAAATGCTGCCCAGAGCACTCCTTGCAACGGGGTCAGCACCTTGGTGGTGACCACTGTCGCTATCGAATTGGCTGCGTCGTGAAAACCGTTGATGAAATCAAACAGGATCGCCAACGTTATTACAATAATTAATAAGGTCATGGGGGATCAAGCGTATTTTACAAAAATCGTTTTTAATATTTTTCCGGTATTGTTGATCTTGTTGGCCGTCTTCTCCAGATCCTGGATAATCTTCTCCAATTTGATCAATTCCACCGTATTCGTTTCATCCTTGAATAGGTTCATGATGCCGTTTTCATAAAGGACATCCGCTTCTTCTTCCAGCCGTTTGATTTCTTTGTAATGCATCCGGAGGCGTTTGTCGCTTCGCTTGAAATTTTCCAGTTCTTTGATTCCTCCCTGGATCTCCAGTGCGCCCTTTTTGATGGTATTGGCCAACTTGAGTGTACATTCGGGAAGATTTTTGGGTGAATACAACAACACTTTTTGGGAAGAACGGTTGATGGAATCGATCACATCGTCCATTTTATCTGCCAGGGCGTCGATGTCTTCTTTGTCGAAAGGCGTAATGAAGTTTTCATTCAATGCTTTCAGGATTCGTCCGGTCACTTTGTCCCCTTTGACTTCTTCGACTTTGATCAGACGACCTAACTCTTTTCTGCGAGTTTCGTCTTGTTCCTGAAACAATTCAGGCAGCAGATTGGCCGCTTGCACAAGAATGGATGCCGTATCAACCAGAAGGGGAATAAACTTCGCATCTTTGGGAGCGAAAAAATTCAATAATACATTTGCTTTCATTTATTTATCCTATTAATAAATGTTTCCTAAAAAAAATCAAACTAAAAGAAACTAATGAAGATTCCAACACAATCAAATTACCTGTCTGATTTGCATGAGATTAAATAAAACCCTACAAATATCCGGACAAATGTACGAAATATTTTTAATAGATTGAAAGCGATATTAAAAGAATCTTTTTTTTCTGTAGCAAAAAAAAACGAGAGCGCCTCTTTTGGGAGGACGCTCTCGTTCATTAAACAACGTTGGAATCATCATTCGCCACGGCAGCGGCGCTTGGTTAGGTAGCGGCTGCCGATTTGCGATTAGTGTATATGTGGCGTTGTATCTCTTAATACGTAAATCATCTGGTCGGCACCTTTCATTATACCGATCCCGTCGGCATGTTTCAGCGCAACAGGCAAGGCGTAGGTTTTACCTGTTTTCTTCAATTGAGGCGTTATTGAATCGATATGGATGATGGTATACGTCCTCGTAATGCCCTTTCTCACTGTGACGGTGTCCGGATCGAAACGCCATAATTCGGTCGGCAAGAACACATATTCCTGATTATAAGTCTTATTGAACAGGTCTAATTGTTCTGTGGTGGCGGCCAAAGCAATCCTGATATCCCGTGTATCGTCCTTTCTGGTGATATTTACCGGGACAAGGATTTTGACATCCGGTTTGTCGACATTGATATTCGTGAACTTCTTCTCGTAAGCATTGTTGATATACGCCATATTCTCGGTGATGGCGTCGTTTGTTGCATTGTTGTCGCATCCTGCCATCGACAAAGTCAGGACGATCCACAATGCCCTGTGATACTTTTTAATTATTTGTCTCATATTTCTATAATTTTTCATTTTTCATTCTTCATTCTTCTCCCATCCCGCTTTCGGTTTCTTCGCATCCCACCACAGCCGGACGCCATAAACATCTTGTCCACCGAGACCTTTGTTGGCGACGGCGTCGTTGTAATTGGCTGTATTGTCGAGCGATTCCTGCGGGCCGTAGGGGATTCGTGACGCGCCGTGTATTCCCAGCGTTTTGTCTACATTGTTTACAACCGGAACTGGGAAAAACCGAGGATACCCTGTGCGACGCTGTTCTGCCCATGCTTCGTGCCCCAGCGGATAGATCGCAATCCATTTCTGGGTGATGATCCGTTCCAGTTTGGTTTCGCTGTCCGCATGATCGTCCCAGTGGATAGTGGTATTGCTCGGTGCAGGGGCAGCGTAGCGGTCGTCGTCGTCGTAGTTTGCCGGTTTACTCGTGGTGTCGGCGATATAGTCGGCATAGCCGGAGACGCCCCATTGCTCGAACGACAGGCGGATTCCCCGGTTGTAGAGTGTTTCCGCACTTTCTCCGCCGCCCAGATCCCAATTCCAATAAGCTACTGCTTCCGCTTTCAGGAATGCGACTTCAGCGGCGCACATCCACAACAGCGGATCTTCGGCTTTCACATTGGGGCATGAGAAACTTTTCGCCCATTCCACATTTTTCGATTTGATGCCGATTCGCAAAGCTTTGTATTCGCTGGAGCCCTGTGCAGGCAAGAAATAAACCGGCAAGCGCGGATCTCGGTATCCTTTCATATAGCATACCAGTTCTGCACCTGCGCGTGTATCAGCGTATGCGCCTTGCATGATGAACAACGGATTGGGCGAGAAATGCAGCCAGGCATTGTCGTCGTTGGAAGTGATGACGCCGATCGGGTGACTGACGGCTTCTTTGGCATATTTCTCTGAAGTCGCCGGATCGACGAACGCGATGCGCATCGCCATGCGGAGTTTCAGCGAATTGGCGAATTTGACCCATTTTGTGAAATCGCCATTGTAGACAAAGTCGTATTCACTGAAAGAGGAGACTTCCGAAGCGCCGCCCGATTGGATATACTCGGTGAGGATGTCGATTGCGCGGTTGAGGTCGTCAAACAGTCCTTGGTAGACCGCCTGCTGTGTGTCGTATGCTACGTGCATGTCGCCGCGATTCTGTTTGAGGGCGCTATAGGGGAGAGGCCCGTACATGTCGGTCGTGCGGTGTATCGCTGCCACGCGCAGCAATTCCGCCCATGCCCACGAATAGTGGTCCAGCTTGTCTTCCGCTTTCAGTATCCGCTGCAATTCAAACCAGGGGGAGTGAACGAACACCATCTGGTCATTGAATACCGAGTTAAGCCAGCTTTCCGGCGCATTGAAAACGCCGAAATTTTGTTCATTCCAGACATCTTTTGTGATGGTCAGATAGCGGGCGTAGGGCTGTCCGGTAAGATTTTCATTGAATTGATAAGCGTTCTGTTCGGCCATGATGACATTCAACTGAAGCGCACGGAAATGTACGCCGATGTAATAAAAATCACCTTTCACTTCCTCACGCGAAGGGGTTCCCGGATGATTGATGTCGCTGAAGTTGTCGGTACAGCAACATAACACTGTTCCCGTCAGCAGTATCGTCAACAGGATACGGATTGAATATACTTGTTTCATACGTCGATCATTTTTATTAATTAAAATCTGCTTTCACGCTAAAACCGAATGTTCGCATGCTCGGTTGCATGAAATAATCAATTCCCTGGTAATAATTATTGATGGAAGAGGTCGTTTCCGGATCAAACGGCGCTTTATTGTACAACATGAGTAAGTTGGTTCCAACCAGGGCTACCTGCACGTTGAGCAAGTTGTGAAACCATGAAGCCGGAAGGCGGTATCCCAGACTCAATTCCTGTAGTCTGACATTGTCGGCATCGTATATATAATAATGGTATATGCCTTGTTTTCCACCAATAGTCTTATACCATGTTTCTGCCGGAATTTGCCGGTTGTTGATATTGATTCCTCCGGCATCGCGCAAGTCGGCAGATGCTTTAGATACCCCGAAATAGTCCAGGATCGCCTGTGTACGCGACAGGACTTGTCCTCCCATGCGGGCGGATACCAGCACATTCAAATTGAATCCTTTCCATCCGAAGGCATTGCCGAATCCCAGTTTCCAATTCGGTAGGATGCTCCCTGCTTTTTCCAACTTGCTCACGGTGTAGAGTTGATTGTTTTCGCCCACCTTGATTGTGTTGTCGGGATTCGTCGCCAGCGCCGTCGTGGTATAGAGGTCGCCCATGGTACCGCCCTTCGTCAACCGAATTTGTGCCGATCCTGAAGACATCTGATTGAAGTTGTCGTAGTAGATCACTTTCCCATCTTCCTGAATGTCGTGTCCTAAATCCATGATCTTGTTCCAGTTGCGGCTGGCGGTGAATACGGAGTTCCATTGAAAATGCTCCCAATGGGGATGTACACCGATTCTGAGTTCGATTCCCTGGTTGCGCACATCCCCGGTTTGGATATACTTGGATTTATATCCGGTGGAAGCGGAGACGGGGACGCACAGTGTCTGATTGAAAGTGTTTGAACGGTACAGCGAGAAGTCTACTTTCAGGATATTATCAAAGAACCGCGCGTCCAGACCGGTTTCCCACGAACGGGTACGTTCGGGATACAATCTCGTTATCGGCATGTAGTCATTCAATTTGTACGTTTGTTCGTTGGGAGCATATTTGTAGAAAGATTCGGAGATCTGTCGCGGAATCCCATTGCCGACATCCGCCCAGGAAACCCGTAATTTCAGGTAAGAGACACACGAAGGCAGCTCGGTCATGTCGGAAATGATGCCTGAAAATCCTGCGGAAGGATAGAAAAAACTCTTGTTGGGCATTCCCGACAGGGTTGAACTCCAATCGTTTCGTCCGGTGAGGGTAAGATACACCAGGCTTTTCCATCCTATTTCCGCGTTGGCGAACAGCGATTGTGTCTGTTGTCGCCAAGTGGTATTGGAGGGTATCAGGTGGTATTCGTCCCTGTTTTTGATGGCGTAAATGTAGAAAGCATTGGCCAAATCGAGGGTTCCGCTGATCCCTTCGTTCCGATAGCGGCTGTCTTCCAGGCTGACGCCGATGTTTGTATGCAACGAATAATCTCCAAAAACTTCATTGAAATTGATGAGAAAATCCATATAGGCTTGTTCTTCGTTTGTGTGTAATGAGCCGAAATACCCTTTGGAAGTCTCCGTTTTTTCTCCTCCGGCATGCAGGGCGTTGGATGTCGCATACATTTTCCGGGTGTGATGGGTGTAGGCATTGTCGATACGCGCTCGTCCCGTCAGATTGATCCGCTCTGAAACGTTGTAGCTTAATGCGGTGTTGATCATATACCGGTGCTTGTTGTGTTCAAACAGGTTGCGGTATGCCAGCCAATAGGGATTTTGCATGTCCAATCCCTGGTCGCCGTACGGCCAGAATTGGATGTAGATATTACGGGCATCGCTGAAATGTTCAAACGCACGCACCGGCGTGAAGTCTTCCCCGCGCGGAAAAGTATAAACGGCTGTCAATGGATTGAAATATTCCCCTTGGGCAATCATGTTCCTGTCCTTTTGATGGATATAACTGAACCCAAAGTCGAGTTGCATTTTGTTGCCCAACAACGCGGTGGTATTCCGAAATGTCGCATTTTCCCGACGGTACATACTGTTGGGAATCAATCCTTCAGAACGCACATTCGCCAACGAAGCATAAGTCTGGTTATTGTCGTTGCCGGTAGACATTGAAAGTGTGTTCCGGATCGTCGTGCCGGTATCGAAGAAGTCGGAAGGCTCGTATGGCGACTTTGTGCTCAGTTTATTTCCCCAACTCTCGAAAGCGCCGACCGCATTGCCGTAGCTGTTTTGAAATTCCGGCAGTACAAACGGCTTGTATGTGTTTGTTTGATTGGAGAAATGCAATTGGATTCGTCCGGTATGTCCTTTTTTCGTATTGATGAGAATCGCGCCGTTGGCTGCATGCGAGCCGTAAAGAGCTGCTGCCGATGCGCCGTTCAATACGGAGATCGATTCGATATCATCCGGATTGATGTCGGAGATGCTTTCCGAACCCGATTCGCTGCTAAATTCATCGGAAAGGTCGCCCGAAGCGTAGTTGGTGAGGGGTATCCCGTCGATGACATAGAGCACATTGTTGTTTTGAGCGATGGATTTTACGCCACGCATGATGACCCGTGTCGATGCACCTACGCCCGCCGACACGGACTTGATGTCCAGGCCGGCCACTTTCCCCGACAACGAATTGATGAAATTGACGTCTTTGACCAGATTCACGGCATCCTGCCCGATTTGTTGAACATTGTAGCTCAATGCTTTCTCCGCGCGTCTAATTCCCAATGCTGTCACTACGACATTGTCCAAAACGATGCTGTTTTCTTGCATCTCGATGTAGAACACGAGGTCGTTACCGACTTTTTTCTCCTGCGAGGCAAAGCCCAGGAAAGAAAACCGCAAGACGTCATTGTTGGAGACGCTGATTGAGAAACGTCCTTCCGAATCGCTGACGGTTCCAATGTAAGCGCCTTTGACAAAGATGTTTACTCCTGTCAGCGGCGCGCCGTTTCCATCTACAATGATCCCTGCGACTTTCTTTTCTGCTTTTGTGCCCGTGATTCCTTCATGTTGTTTGTAAATGACTATATGCCGTTTTTTTACGGAATACTTCAGGTCTGTCTTGTCCGAGATTTCCTCTAAAATTTGGAAAATGGAACTGTTTGGCTTATGTATAGAGATATTTTTTGTGTTTTTTATCTCTTCCGAATCATAGAAAAACAAAAAATCGGATTGCTTTTCTATTTCTTTGAAAATTGCCGGGAGCGGACTGTTGCTCATGACGATAGACATTTTCGCGTGCTGCTTCTGCGCAATACATGCCCCCGTCGGTAGAAAAATAGTTAATAATACGAGAACAGTTCCCCGGAATTTATTGATTACACTGTAATTTTTAAGACCATAAAAATAAAAAATTGATAGTTTATTCATATATTTGCATATTAAACATTAAACGCCAATCCATTTGGGTAAATGGATGTTTAATTAAAGCGACCTGTTTCAGGTTGCGAGAGGAAAAGGTTCCGACAAATCTTTTCCTCTTTTTTTTGAATCATTAGCTGCTGTTCATATCACATATTTATTTATTTATTTATTTATTGATAATACCTATTGATAATATCTATTAATCATCGATAAAATCTATAATAATTGTATTTTTAGAGATTTTCCAATGGATGGGAATCGAGGTATTGATGATTTCCATGATTTCGAAGATGCTTTGATTGTCATAAAACGTGCCTGAAAATTTCCGGTGTTTCAGTTTTTCAGAAGCAATGACGATCTGCATGTTGTGCAGGATCGAGACTCTGGCTAAAATGGCTTCCAGCGGTTGTTCGAAGAATCGGTAGTAGCCGTTCAGCCAGACGATTGACAAAGATGCATTGACATTGTTGATCTTGGCTGTCCTGGATTTTTTGTTATAGACCAATTCCTGCTCCGGTAGCAATTCTGAGCGGATCTTTTGTTTACCAGTAAACATGCGGATTTTCCCTTCCAGCAGCGTGGTGGTAGCGATCGAATCATTGGTATAAGCCTTGATATTGAATTTTGTACCCAAGACTTCCACTTGCTGCCCCTCCAATTTCACGATAAACGGTTTGTTTTCCTGCTTCGCTACTTCAAAATAGGCCTCTCCGTCCAGGTTGACGACACGGTTTTTTTTGCCGAAATCCGAAGAAATTGCCAGTTTGGTGCCTGTCGCAATTTGGATGATTGTCCCGTCGGGCAGGAGAATTTCATTGGCATTATTCCCGATGCTTTCGGAATATTCAATATCGAATGGAGTGAACTTTTCCGATATCAGGAACGACAAGACCAATGAGACCAGTACGCCGATCAAAACAGCGGCGGCATGCGAGAAGGGGAAGCGCTTTAGATGATTAAGGAGAGCGATGCTTGTGTCAACCGGTTTCTGTTGGTTCTTTTTCTTTTCCAACAGCCGTTGCCAACCGGCATCGACATCGCGGTGGACATCTGAGCCGGCTGCGATACAGGCATCGTAGATCAGTTTCGTTTCAAAGAAGACCGTTTTGTTTTGCGGACGCAGTTGCAGCCATTGGTAGAACCGCTCCAGCTCTTCATTATTGAGATCGTTCTTCAAATAGCCAATGATCAAACCGGAACCATCATGCTTCATTGCTTTACAAATCGTTTTTTTGTTATTGACTCGTATTTATGAAACGAACGAAAGAGAAAAAATACTCATTCCGAAAAGCAAATTGTCGGCGTCAGGTGGAGGTGTGTGCACGTAAGGTGCTGGGAGACAGAATAAATAATCTTATCCGTTGAGAAATAGCAGCAAGAACAGGAATAAATGCTCTTCGAGTTGTTGCCTGAGGTTTAAAACGATTCGGTAGAGCTGGTTTTCTACCGTGCGGGGCGACAGATGCAGTTCGACGGCAATTTCTGCGGATTTCATTCCTTCGATGTAGGCCATTTTGAAGATTTGTTGCTGTCGTTCGGTTAATTTTGCTACTTTTTCCATGATATATTCGATCAGGTCTTTACGCATGAACACCGCTTCTGCGTCTTTGAAGAATGCCAATTCTTCGAGTTTTAACTGTACGGAACGACTGTCGAGAGTTTCATTTTCAAATTTTTGTTTCCTCAGGTGATCAATACAGGCATTGCGAACCGTTGCGTAAAGCAGGTTCTTCAGGTCGTTTTCTGGCAAAACGAGGAGCTGTTTGTCCCATAATTTCAAGAAAGTGTCGTGTACCAGATCCTCCGCCGTGGGCAGGGACACGTATTTTTCCGCAAAGCGTAGCAACATCGGACTGTAAGTTACATAGATGCGCTGATAATCCGCATAACGTTTTGTCGTCGCTTGATTGAAAGCCATAATTACGAATGTTTAAGAAAACCGGGTATCCTTTTTTTATAAGCGTATGCAAGTTACGAAAAAGTTGCGATACCGACATACTGGAAAGTACAAAAAGAAATAATAATTATTAATAAAGGTAAGGCGGCCTGTTGTTGGAAACAATAACAGGCTGTCAATCATTGCACTACGACTTTTTGTCGCGAGGGGTTAAAAAAAGGAATTTGCGGTATTGGCAAGCAAGATTGCTTTCTTGACTTTCTCGATATCGGTAAACAGCATGGCGGCTTCTGTTTCCCAGTCGCTCAATGCACGGTTGAAATATTGCATTTCGCTGGGGAAGAGGCTGCGGAATGAGCCGTGAAATTCCCGAAGTCCGGTACGGCTCACCAGTTCGGCAATATTGTCTTCGGTAATTCCGCCTCCGGGCATGATGGTGATTCGTTCTTCTGCTTGTTGTATCAACTGACGGATGGTGTCGGCGCCCAACAAGGCGGAATCTTTTCCTCCGGAAGTCAGGATACGCGAACAGCGGACTTTGCAGATGATGTCTTCCAATCCCTCAAACAAGTTGCGGCAACGGTCGAAAGCGCGGTGGAAAGTTACCTCCATGCCACAATCTGCGGCTATCTGCGTCAGTTCGCCGCTTCGATCCGTGTCGATGGCGCCGTTTGGTTTCAGGATTCCCATGACGATTCCGTCGCATCCTAACTTGCCACACAGCAAGGTATCTGCCTTCATCATCTCGTATTCGGCCTTATTGTAGAGGAAATCGCCTCCCCTCGGACGAATAATCACATGCATTCGGATGGAAAGTAGCTGTCTGACTATGCGGATCTGGGCTTCGGAAGGGGTTGTGCCGCCTTCCGCCAGGTTGTCGCACAATTCAATCCTTGCGGCGCCGCCTTCTTGTGCAGCCAGCGCCGAGCGCAATGAATTGGAGCAAACTTCGACAAGAACCATGTTAGTAGTTAGTGGTTAGTGACTAGCCACTAGTCACTAACCACTATTTTCGCTGTTTTCACTTCCCCGTTTTCCAGTCTTACGGTTACCAGGTAGATTCCCGGAGTGACGTTCAGATATCTGGAGAAAGATGGGAAGTTGATCTCGGTGTCGAACGTTACTCGGATTCCCTGGATTCCGGAAACGGCCACTGATTTGATATTCATTCCGGAAGACGTGACATACAACATATTTCCCCTCGTGTAGGCAGCGATATTCGCTTCTTTTTCGACGGTATCCAAGGCAGTAGGATTAGAAGGATTAAACACCTGCTTGCCTACTTGCAGCACGAAGCGGTTTTCGAGTTGTTCGGGATCGTCGTTGACTTCCACAATAAACGGATAGGAATGATCACTGTTGACCAGCGGAATCTTTGTATTCTTCAGTTTGTCGAACAGGTGCAGCGCATTGGGATTCAGGTCTCCGATGCTTTGGAACTGCAGGTCGTAGTTTCCGCGCGCATTCCCCCTGACACGGATATTGATCGGGATGTCCCTCGAAGTGCCGTTTGCAGGGATGTACTGGATGGCTGCATTTTGAATATTGTTGAAGTAGTCGGTGAAGGTGGAAAAAATCTGCGGCATTTCGGCGTGATCGGGGTTATCGGAGTGTGGATCAGTACCGGTGTAGAGTAGCCAGTCGACATTATTCGTATTCGTGCGTTCAAAAATCAGCGATGTGTAGCTGCTTCCCGCATGGTTGTTGACGGTAATTTTAATCAAACCTTCAATATCGTCGAGATCATCCGCGATGTCGCTTCGCAACTGGTAAGCGCCGGTGCGAGTGACCGACATGCCTTTTGTGAAGACGAGGTCGACTTCGCTGTTCAAGGCGCCGGTCGGTTTGACGAAGAACGCCTGCAACGGTGCGATCAATTCTCCGTTTATCAGCGGTTTGGTTTCAAAAGAACCATTGTTGTATAAACGATAATAGGCTTCCATATTGCTGCTGTTGGCGGCAAAGAACTCCGCAAAATCGAGACTGGAGATAAAGGGATTACCTATCATCACCTCGTCGATTTGGCTGTCATTATCGGCGTCGACGACAGGAACTTCGACGATGAAAGGATCCTGTGGCAGATTGGAATTGTTTTCAAAAATAAAGCGATAGGAGTCATTGGCTCTTGCGATCGAATCGTAATAATCATCCAGTCGGGGGAATCCGGCCTCGTAAGGATTGATATAATAAATCCGGCTGAATCCGTCGCTGTGAGTATGCATGGGATGTTCCGCTTCTGCAGGATCGTTCAGATAAGGTAATTTGACGATTCCGCGCAGATTGTCCAGGTGCTTGTGGTCGTTGACACCGACTATTGTCGCTTTATATACCGGAACAAAGAGACAGATGGCGTAGTTTTGTCTGTCGCCGACTTCCATGGCTACATTGGTTTCCGGAATATACCAGTTACCGGTAAGCGTGCCGGAAGCATGGTCGCGCGAGGATTTGAATCCCTCTTGCCAGGTATAGGGGAATCCGCCGAAAGAGAAATCGCCGGTAACGATCTTTTTGAGCGGTGCAGCCAATGCGTACCAGCGGGATCGTTCCATGGCATTGGACGTCAGTGCATCGCCATCGGAATGAAGGACATGGCTGGCGTCGTAGTAGCCGAAATTGTATTCCACAAACGCCTTGTTGTAGGTCAGATAATGCGGCTTAGCCACTTCTGAGCCGAAATGGAAAATGATAGAGTCGCATTGCGGATCGTTGTGTCCCGCCCTTGGAGAAGCGATGGAGTCGAGCGAAGGGAAAGCGGTTGATGTGCCGGGGATATGTATGGTAGAACATCCTGCAGGGATGGTGTTTGCCGGTGTCCCCTGTTTGTTTATCCAGTTGTTAGGGTTATACCAGTTGTCGTCTTCAGCCGATCCATTCCAGTAGAGCGACGGTTCGGACAAAGTGACGACATTGCTCATTGGGGAATGACAGGTCCCGTTGAAGGCGACGGCATAGTAACTTCCTCTGTATGGGGTAGTATAACTGAATGATATGATGTCCGGGAGCAAGGTATCGTTTCTATACCATTCGTAAGACAAGCCCGCATTCGGGATATTCAGCGCGACAACCGGCGCATTGCAATAGTCGGTAGGCGAGGGGGTAATGACCGGCGCAGCAGGGCTGGGATTCGCGTGTACGTCGATAACGGCAGACTTGTAATGACGTTCTACATGAAGCCCTTCTACCGTGGTAACACGGATCATGTTTTCGATGTTGCCGGAGCCGATGGATTTGGCAATGAGGGTCAACACCACTTCATTTCCCTGAGGCAATGAGGGAATACTCCAAGTGAAGGAGTGGTCGGCAGCGTTGTAAGCGCCGACGGTGGTGCCTGCGGAGGCGGTAGCCGACACAAATTGCCATTCTTGTCCGAGGCTGTCGAGCAGTTGCAGGTTGTTGAACGTGATGGGACGATTGTTTTGAAGTTTGATGGTGAAGGTGTCCAACATGCCGACGCAAATGATTTCTGACGACGGTTCGTTGGTCAGTTTAAGCGGACCGCACGACTTGGCGTTGTTGGAGAGGTCACAATCGAAATGTCCTTCGGCGGGGAAGTCGGTTCCGTCGTCCATAATTCTAGCCCACAGCACTTTGTTGACCATATCGACAGTGGTTGTGATCGTGAAATTGACTTCTGTTCGTTCGTTCGGGAAGATATCCACGCCCATGGTTTGGGTAGTAATGTATGTACTGAGTTCGAGTTCCGTTCCGGTGATGCCGCCGTTGTAGAAAGCGATGGGTGTACTGGCGGCGATGGAAGCCGTACCCTGGTTAAAAACATCCAGTTTGGCAGCCACTTTGGTGGCGGTAAGGCGTTCAAACTCCATGTTGATTATCCTGGCGTCGGCATGTCGTACGACAGGCATGTAATCGTTTCCTTTTTTCACGATCGGTTGTTGAATCCACGAGCCGTTGAAAGGGGTGATGGTTTCGCCGTTTTTCGTATAAGCAGTCAAATACGACTGAGGTTTGGCGTTGACTTGCAAATTCTCACGTATCTGGGTGGGGTCGTACATCCCTTGATTCCATACCGGAGGGCAAGGCGCCCACATTTCGCCCTGATATTCGTAAGCGCTGACCCATCCTGCGGCATAACCGGCGTATACACCGGTGGTACCGTAGGCTTCAGCTACAATAATATCCGCGCTGCCATCCAAATTGATGTCCGCGATGGTAGGGTATTCAAATGCCGTAGCGGAGACGCAATCGTCTTTGAATAATACCGAAGAGCCGGGACCCGGCAGTTCGGTGAGTTCGACGTAGTCTTTGCCGCTGACTTTGGGCGAAATCACCCTGATGGAGACATTGTCGCGGTAGCAGATGTCGTAGGAGTTGTCGTTATTGAAGTCAAAAAGGGTGATGCCTGTATTGTTGGAGTTGTCGCTATGCTCCATCGCCCATCCCAATTTCAGTTTTTCATCTATTTCCGTAGCATTGTCGTCCCATGTCAGACCGATGATGTGGCCGCAGACGGCGCCGAAACCGCCCCTCGCCTTGTTGAATCGCCGGTTGGCGTTGGTTGTTTGGTTATTGTCCCATCCTGCGGCGGTACCGGAGGAAGAAGCTGTGCCGACCCTCAATTCTTCGCCGGAGGTCGGATGGAAGAGAATTCCGCTCCTGCCACCTCTGGAGGTGTTACGGTCGATATAGATCGCCCCGGAGAGGATACAAATTTCGGGCAATTTTTTTGTATAAGCCGATCCGTCCCAACCGCCATCGTATTTACCGTTGATGTCTCCCACAAACGGAATTGAGAAACTGCCGTGCTCGGTGTGGGCGTAAAACACATTCGCTGCTTTGGCAACCGTAGGGTATCGCGGGTCGTAGACATACACCAGAATGGTACGGTAATACAGGTCGTCGTTGTTGGCGAACGAGACGACGATGATATCCAAAAATCCGTCGCCGTCGATATCGGCTACGCGGGTGAATCCGTCGCTGAGGTAGAAGGTAGTCGTGACGTTGCTGTTGTTTGGATCTGTGTGAACGGTGACGCTTTCAGGGCCTTCGATGGTAAGGTAATTGTTGAGCGTATGGTCTGTAGTGCTGTTGAACTGAAATTTGTGGATCCTGTTGCCGGTGATGATTTCCTGCTGTCCATCGCCGTCGATGTCTACGATGGCGGGAACGGCGAGGTTGTAGTCGGCATAATATTCATCTGCAGCGCGGCGACCGGTCATGGCCACTGCGCGTACAGCCGCCGCTTGCGTTTGATTGCAGAGGTCGTTGTCGTATCTGACATCGCTGAGTCCGTCCGTTGCTGTGACGCTGCTGGGTTTCCAAGTGGATGATTCTGCTTGCCACGACATCAGCAAATCGCCGGTGAGTCCGTTGAATATCTTGTTGTAAACGATCACTTCCGGAATGCCGTCGCCATTCAAGTCGGCGATATACGGCATCGGGTAGCAAAATTCACCGTCCAGGCCGCCGTTGTAGTTGGTGTTGGGTAGTTTGTAGTTGGTGGGGTTGTCTCCGATTTTGCCATCCCAAAACTTGTCAAATCCCGTCAGGTTGTTGTCGCCGTCGAGGGTTGGCTTCAGGGCATAAATTTTCCCATTATTTCCTGTCTCGCAGACCACCACTTCCGCCAGGCCGTCGCCATCCATGTCCGCAATGGCCATGTTGGAGGGGGCGCGGTGATAGGGAGTCCCCATATTCATTTCTGAAGCATTTCCATAGTCCGAACCGAGCGATTGCAGGTCGAACTGGAGTATTCGCTCGCCTGTTTGCCCATTGTAAACCATCACAAAGCGGTCGGTGATGTTCGTCACGCTCGTTGCGCCGTATTGTCCCATGATTAGGATTTCGGGCTTGCCGTCGTTGTTGAGGTCGGCCACCAAAGGCGCCTGGAATCCGTCGGCATTTGCCGTATCGGGATAAGCCTGCGAAGCAGTGTATCCGCTTGAAGAATTGGGTCGTTTGTGTGAAGACTCAAACTTTTTGTGGATTCCAAAAACCACGTCCGAAGGCATCATGTCGTAACACGAAACGTTTTCGTCTATGACATTTGCCGGCAGGTTGGTGGCGGAGACATTGATATGCAGCGTCTCGGTCATTTGGAGCAGGACACAACTGACTCGGTACTCGATATCGACGCTGGTTCCGATGCAGCCGATGCCGGGCGTGAACTGGATAAATCCACCCGGCAGCACGCTGGCTGTGCCTTGGGTAACCGGATTTAAGGTTGTCACAATTTCCAATGTGTAATTCGTACATGGCACGTCGTCGTTGAGAATGACATTGGTTTTCACCATTTGCATGGGACCGGTTAATGCGGTGTCGGGAGACAACGATTGTCCATAAGAAACGGCCGTATGTAACAAGGTGAAAAAGAGTGAAAAAAGTAATCCTTTGGTAAAGGAAAAGCGCTTCAGAATTTGATTTGAAGATAACAGACAAAATTTCATATAATACATTTGTTAAAGCAAGTTCGGTACTGTTGTTTAAATTTTAACATCATATTCTTAAAAAATGACATAAAAATGAGTTATTGGTAACAATTTGACAAAAGGAAATACCGAAATATTCCTCTAATCGAGTGCAATGATACTATATTTTATAGTCATTTGCAAATTTTTTGCCAAAAATTTTTTTATTGACAAATTGTTTTTTTTTGCGGATGTTATTTAGTATTAATTTTCAATATTGTTGTTTAATAAGTAAAGAGTCTGCACAGGCTATCATGGTGCTGAATACAGCGTGAGCCATTCGTAGGGATTGCCGACAAAATCCATAAAACGCAGAAAATCATCTTTGGAGACAATCAGTGAGGCAGTGTTGATACAAGGGTGAAAACTCAGTCGTTCAGCTTTTTGCAAGTTACTGTCCAAGAAGACGTGGACGTGGTGTTCGCTGTCGTTAATCAGCCCGAAAGGCGTAACCGAGCCGGGCGTGACGCCGAGATAGCGCATCAGCCGTTGCTCGGATGCAAAACTCAATTTTCCCTGATGCAGTAGCCGTTCGATGCTGTGGATGTCCATATCGTGCTCGCAGTCAAGGATGACCAGGTAATGTCGGTTGCCCTTATGATTGCGGAAAAATAGGTTTTTGCAGTGCTTGGCGTTGTGCCCCTCCCAATACTGTTTGGCAATCTCGATGGTCGGCGCCTCCGGATGTTCCAGATATTCGTAGCGGATGTCCAGCCTGTTGAGCGTTCGGTAAAGTGCTTCACTTCCATTCATAGCTTAGTTATCATGCAGTTATATTTATAATGGCCAGATTTGCAATAACAGTACAAATCTGTACGCAAAGGTATTGGTTTTTTTTCTGAGATGACATGGTTTTTAATCATTTTTCCTCAAATATCATTGCTGAGGAATAATATCTTTAATCTTTGTTGCGATGAACACACTTCCAACAAACAGCGCGGCGCAGGCAAGAGACTGTCCACAAGAGTGGCGAATGATTAGGGATTTGGCGACTATTATTTTATCTGCAACTCCATGATATAATCATTCATATAATAGCCATTTCCGATAGGAAAATCTCCCTCACGAACGATAGTCATGCCCATTCGTTTGTAAAAATGAACTGCTCTATTGTTGCGATTGACATTTAATTCCATGATGCAGGGCGACGGATGAATCGCGCGGATATATTTCACGATTTCTTCAAACAGGAATTTACCGGCACCGCAGTTTTGAACAGTCGGAAGAACATATATTTTCTGCAAAAGAAACAAATCTTTATCTTGGTGCTCCACAGAAGCATAACCACAATCTTCTCCGTTTTTCGACAAAATCAGATATACCTGCCCTTTCTGCATCATCCGGCGGGTATTTGCCGGAGCATACATCCACTCAAGCATATATTCCAACTGTTCGGGAGAAAGTATTTCTTGATATGTTGCTGGAAATACCTGTAATGCAAGTGAATAGATCAATTCTGCTTCTTCGGGAATTGCTTTCCTGACCGTAAACATCGTATTTTTCTCTTATTTTTTCGCCACAAAAATACACAAATTATCCAAACAACCACCTGTTCTTACGCACTTTAAATGCAACACCAAGTTAAGTGCTTTATAATCAATTAAAAAATACTAATTTTGCAGCGGTTGGCGGAGTGGCAGCTTCGGAAGGCAATTCGCTCGCAATCAGAAACGAACTCATTAAAAGTATGCCGGATACGGAAGCCACAGCCGCTACTATTCAGGCTCAAATCAGTCAATTAACGAGTCCGTGGTTTCGGTATTTCCTTCATTACAACCCCATTCCGACGCTTAAAAAAGTGAAATGTCCGGTGTTGATTCTGAATGGCGAACGCGATGTTCAGGTTTCCGCAAAAATCAATATCGAAGCCATAAACAGGGCATTAACCGAAGGAGGCAACAAGCAGGTTACGACAAAAATTTTCCCTCGCCTGAATCATCTTTTTCAGGAATGTGAAACCGGCTTGCCTACCGAATATCAGACAATTGAACAAACCATTGCGCCGGAAGTTTTGGACGTTATGGCGGGGTGGATAAAGAAACAATGAATATTCTTTGCGGGAATAATTATGAACATACATTTTTGATTATCCAAGGAATTATTTCATATTTTTATTTTTTCGGCAAAGGCAGGGAAAATAAACGACAGAGTATGTCGTTTAAAGAAAATTTTCAATAATGTACAACGGTACGTTTGTCATCCACGATTCTTCTTTGTAATCCGCCAAAGAAGTGCGAA
>JAISUK010000043.1 GCA_031272075.1 Dysgonamonadaceae bacterium | reverse complement strand
GCCGTGATCCGCTTGTCATACTGACCCCCGCCCCAGGTGATCCCCGTCCAGTTGCTTGGCAAGGTGTTCACATTCGCAGGACCTGTCTTAGTCCAGCCAAGATTATTATTGTCAATCATGGCGTTGATCACAGCGATGTCTTCCGCATGGTAAACCGCCGGCGGCTGGTAATCCAAGGTCAATGTCCCCGAAACCGTCTTGCCGGAAAGCCCCGTTTCAACTGCAAAAGACGTGGAGGCAGGGGAAGCGGTATTCGTAATCAGCTTTCCATTGAGGTAGGTGACTGCTGTATTCAGCGTAGTTGGATTATTCAGTTCAAGCTCCCCTACCAGCTTGTCCGATTCCCTGTCCCAAGTCATGGTGACGGTTTTTGTCTGTGAGCCCGCATCAAGTGAAGTCACCGCTGTATTATTGGAAAGGTCAAGCGCAGTCAGATGATTACCCGATACCGTAACGCCGGTGAGCAGTGTGTTTTTGCTCAAATCAAGTTCTGAGATCTGATTGTATCTGCAACTTATCGAGGTCAGTTTCGTATTTTGGGACAGATCCAATTCAGTAATTTGATTAAAAGCGCAGGAAAAGATGGTCAGTTCCGTGTTCGCAGAAATATCAATCGAAGTCAGACCATTATTATAAACCTTAAGATCCGACAGCAAAGGATTGCCCGACAAGTCAAGCTCTGTGATACCGCTGTTATAGTAGGCATAGAGCGTGGCAAGCTTCGCGTTCCCCGTCACGTTAAGCCCTGTGAGAGAGTTGCTGTAACAGCTCAAGGAAGTAAGCTCAGTCAAAGCCGAAGTGTTCAGCGTCCCGGTCAGCGACTTCCCGCTCACGTCAAGCGCAGTAATCCGCTTGTTGAGTTCATCGCCCGACCACGTAATGTTGCCGTTTTTCCAGTCCGAGGGAATATCGGAGCCATTGACCGGCGTATCTTTCGCCCACGCCAGACCGGTGGCGTCAATAATGGCATTGAGAGCCGCAATGTCGCCCGCATGATAGAGCGGCGAACCGCTGTAATTCAGCTTCAGTGTGCCCGTAAGGGTTTTCCCAGACATTCCTGTGGTTTCGGTGAATGGCGTGGAAGGAGTCAGGTTGTTATCTGCCCGCAGTTGTCCGCTAGCGTAGGTGATCCCGCCGGTAAGGTCGCTAGGTCCTTTCATGGCAATCGTCAGCGAATAGCGGGCGTTGTCCCATGTCAGGGTTCGCACCGGCGTTTGATAAGTGCCTACGAAGCCATCCAATAAGGTATTTGTGGTCAGATCCAGCGTAAGCAGTTTGTTGCTCATAACGTTCAGATACATCAGGTTTGTTAAACCGGTTACGTTTACACTGGTCAGCTGGTTTATATGTGCATATACAGATGTCATTGCTGTGCAACCGGACAAGTCAAGCGTGGTCAGTTTATTATTGCCGCAGTTGAAGTCAGACAATTGCGTCAGCCCTGTTAAGTTCAATGACGTAACCTGATTATCCTCTAAATCAACAGTGGTTAATTTCGTTAAGCCTGTTAATGTAAGTGATGTTAATTGATTGCCGCCGCATTTGAGCGTTGTCAGTTGTGACAGCCCGGTTAAGTTCAACGATGTTAGTTGGTTGCTCTGGCACTGGACATTTGTAAGTTTCGTGTTGTAGTGCAGATCCAACGAAGTTATACTATTATTTGAGCACAATAATGTAACAAGTCCCGTCGCTTTTGAGGCATCAATCGAAGTCAAGCTGTTGCTTCTCACATCCACTGTCGTTAGCACTGTGCTGTTTGGCAATGTAAGGGTTCCGCTCATTTTGTTTGCAGTTCCTGGGCTGGTGCAGATAAATGTCGTCAAAGCCGTCAGATTGGTCAGGTTCACAGAGCCGGTCAGAAGCGCACCTGTATTCAGGCTGGTGATCCGCTTGTTGCTTGCGTCGCTCGACCAAGTAACGCCCGTCCAGTCGGAAGGCACGGAGGACCCGCTGGTAGATGCCGTAGTCCACGCCAAGCCGTTATTGGCAATCAGTGTGTTGATGACAGCGATGTCGCCTGTGTTGTAGGTCTGGGCTTGGGCGGTGAAGGCGGTCAAAACCGCAATTGTCTGAACTACCATTGTCAGAACTATGATATTTCGACTACGCTCAATACAGGTTTTCGCAAGATTAATGTGATTGATGTGATTTTTTATGCCTTTAATCATATTAATCACAGCAATCATTTTAGAATCACAGTTCAGACAGTCATCTGTTGCTGACGTGGTGGTGGTGGGGGGGGTGTAAACACCTCACTATCAGCACTATCATAAGCACTGTTGCACAACATTCTGCTGCACATCACCTCCGGCATCCTATCGCGAAGGAAAAAATCTTTGAAAGCATTTGTTTTCATACGTCCATATTTTTTTTTAAAGGTCGTATGGAACTCGCATATCATTATTGTCGTCAACTTGGACGTTTGAAAATCATGCTCGTTTCATACTGACACAAATTAAGTTAATCATTTATATTTTGTTGAATTTGCTCGTCTTTGTCTATTCAACTTTCAACCACAAAATTATTTGGGGTTTTTGAAACGTGCAAATCCCGATTTTGCCGATTTTCGCATTTTCTGCAACTCGGCAACCGGAAAGGCTTCAAAATTTGCAAAAAATGCAAAAAGTCTTCGGCGGGGGGTCGATTTTTTGCAATTTTTGCAACTCACAGGTGTGCGATTATTGATTTTCGCAAAAATACGGCAGTTAAAGTTTGTTAAACCGGGTTTTTTGTTAAAAAAATGGGATCATTCGGGTAGAGACGGTGCATGCACCGTCTCTACATGGGGCATTGTGCAAGCCACTTTTAAAATTATTTGCATTATTCCGAGAAAATGTATTACCTTTGAAATTTAAATTAAGAGCATCTATGAAGAAAATAATTTTGGCGGCAATGTTTGTGTTGTCGATGAATAATACGGCATTTCCGTGTACAAATCTGCTGGTAGGCAAGGCGGCTTCGACCGACGGTTCGACGATGGTCACCTATTCTGCCGACTCGTATTCCTTATTCGGTGAACTCTATCACTGGCCGGCGGCGATATATCCCGCAGGCGCCATGCTCGCTGTGTATGAATGGGATACCGGCAAATACCTGGGCGATATTCCACAAGCAGCACGTACTTATAATGTGATCGGCAACATGAACGAACGTCAGGTTTGCATCGGCGAAACCACTTTTACCGGACGGGAAGAATTAATTGATACCACCGGGATTATCGATTACGGGAGCCTGATTTACATTGCGCTGCAACGGTCGGCCTCTGCTCGTGAAGCCATCGACGTTATGACAAGCCTGGTGGCGGAATACGGCTATTACAGCAGTGGCGAATCATTTTCCGTAGTAGACAAAAACGAAGTGTGGATTCTGGAAATGATCGGCAAAGGGCCAGGACGCAAAGGCGCTGTCTGGGTCGCGGTCAAGATTCCGGACGATTGTATCGCAGCCCATGCCAATCAGTCGCGGATTCACCAATTTCCCTTGAATGACCCGGCCAATTGCCTTTATTCGCCCGACGTGATTACTTTTGCCCGTGAAAAAGGATATTATCAGGGGAAAGACGCTGATTTCAGTTTTGCGAAAGCCTACAATCCGCTTGATTTCGGTGGATTGCGCTATTGCGAAGCGCGCGTATGGGCATATTATAACCGCTATTGCACCCAAGCCGCCGGATGGCTGGAGTATGTTTTGGGCCACGATCCGAACCCCATGCCGCTGTATGTCAAACCCGACCGGAAAATCAGCGTGAAAGACCTGATGGAGATGATGCGCGACCATTATGAAGGCACACCGCTGGATCCAACCCGGGATGTCGGCGCCGGACAGTTTCATTCTCCCTACCGTTTTTCGCCGCTTGAATGGCAGCTGGATAGTGTAAAATATTGTTTTGAACGACCGATCTCTACACAGCAGACGGGATTTACTTTCGTCGGGCAGATGCGAAACTCCCTGCCGGACCCAATCGGCGGCTTGTTCTGGTTTGGCGTGGACGACGCACGTTTTACCGTCTATACGCCGATGTATGCCTCCATGCTGCAGACCCCGGAATGTTACCGTAAAGGGAATGGCGATTTCAATCATTTTTCCTGGACATCCGCCTTCTGGATCCACAACTGGGTCGCCAACATGGCTTATGCACGCTACAACCAAATGATACTGGATACGAAACCCGTACAGGACAAACTGGAAAACGGATTCCTCACGATGCAGCCGCTGATGGAACAAAAAGCCTGCGACTTGCTGGATGACGACAGGAACGAGGCCCTGGCATTTCTCACCGACTACAGCATCGCGCAAGCGCAACACGCCTGCGCCACATGGAAATCGCTGGGAGAATATCTGATTGTGAAATACATGGACGGGGTAGTGAAAAAAGAAAAAGACGGACAGTTTGAATACAACCCGTACGGAGGAACCATGTACCCGAACCGTCCGAGACCGGATGCGGAATATTATCGGCGAATCGTCAACGAAAAAGGCGATTGGCTCAAAGTACAGGAAGTAAAAGAATAGAAACAGATAACAATAATCAGTTAATAATGGAAGACGAAGTTTTATTGAAACAGGTAATTACGAAAGCACAATCGTGGCTTACAAAGGATTATGACGAAGAGACGCGCAAGCAAGTGCAAGCGTTATTAGATAAAGAAGATAAAACGGATTTGATAGAATCGTTTTATAAAGACTTGGAATTTGGTACCGGTGGATTGCGTGGAATCATGGGCGCAGGCACCAACAGAATGAATCGTTACACCGTTGGTGCGGCCACGCAAGGACTGGCGAATTACCTGAAAAAAGAATTTTCCGCCTTGCCGCAAATCAAAGTTGTGATCGGTCATGACTGCCGCAACAACAGTCGCAAGTTTGCCGAGGTGGCTGCGGCAATTTTTTCCGCCAATGGCATCAAAGCATACCTTTTCCCGGACCTTCGTCCGACGCCGGAAGTCAGTTACGCCATTCGCAAATTGGGTTGCCAAAGCGGAATCATCCTTACCGCTTCCCACAACCCGAAAGAATACAACGGCTACAAGGCTTATTGGGACGACGGGGCGCAGGTGGTCGCTCCGCACGACCGGAACATCATCGCTGAAGTGAACCAGATTACGGCGGTTTCCGAAATCAAATTTAAAGGGAATCCCAAGTTGATTGAGATACTGGGAAAAGAAATTGATCAGCTGTTTATCGATGATTTATTGTCGATCACACTTTCGCCCGACGCCATCAAGCGCAACAGCGATATCAAGATTGTGTATACCCCCATTCACGGTACCGGTGGACAGTTGATTCCGCAAGCGCTGGAAAAAATGGGATTCACCAATATCATCCATGTCCCCGAACAAGACGTGGTGAGCGGCGATTTCCCTACGGTCGTGTCACCCAACCCCGAAGAGCCGGCAGCTTTGAAAATGGCCATCGACAAAGCGATGGAAACAGGCGCCGACCTGGTGATGGCTTCCGACCCGGATGCCGACAGGGTGGGGGCTGCCATCCGCGACGACCAGGGAAATTTTGTGCTGGTCAACGGCAACCAGACGCTGCTGATTTATTTCCATTACCTCATTTCCCGTCGCAAAGAACTGGGACGCATCCAGGGAAATGAATACATCGTGAAAACCATCGTGTCGTCAGAATTGATCAAGTCTATCGCCAAGAAAAACCGCGTTGAATTGTACGATTGCTATACCGGCTTCAAATGGATAGCCACTGTCATTCGTGAAAACGAAGGCAAGAAACAATACATCGGAGGGGGCGAGGAAAGCTACGGCTTCTTGGCGGAAGATTTTGTACGCGACAAAGATGCAGTGTCCGGTTGCATGCTGCTCGCCGAAATCGCTGCCTGGGCCAAAGACAACGGGAAAACACTCTATCGCTTGTTGCAGGACATTTATGTCGACTACGGTTTCTCGAAAGAAAAAGGCATCTCAGTGGTGAAATACGGGAAAACGGGAGCGGAAGAGATTGAGGCGATGATGAAGAGTTACCGCGAACATCCGATCAGCGAGATCGCAGGCTCAAAAGTCATCTTAATCAAAGATTTCGTAAAACTGACAGCACAAGATCTGATCGAAGACGAAGTCTTTACCCTCGATATGCCAACTACTTCCAATGTACTTCAGTATTTTACCGAAGACAATACCAAAGTCTCTATCCGTCCTTCGGGCACAGAACCGAAAATCAAGTTTTATATCGAGGTTCAGAGCAATGTGGATTCTGCAGAAGCATTGCCGCTGGCGGAAGCAGAAGCGGAAAAGAAGATCGAAGCGGTGCGGGCTGCTTTGGGAATCTGAAAATCAGCAGGTATGAATCCGTTGCGGTTCCCCGAACCGTTGAAAGCGCTGAATTTCCGGATCCTCCCGCTGGCCGGTCCGGACATCTGCGACGCTTCGCTGCTTCATCCCCACAGTCATTGCGGGAATGAACTGATCTTTATCACTTCCGGACACCTCGTCCGAAAGTGTGATTTTAATGATATTCGGTTGAATAAGAATGAAATCCACCTTTCTTTGGCGCGTCAGATTGCTTTCGTCTCCGAATGGTCCGACGATGTACGGGGGTATTATTGCCGGTTTGACGATGCGTTTCTGGAACAGATTTATTTACAGGATAATATTGAAAATGACCTCGAATTTATCAGTAGTTTCCTGTCGCGCTATCCGTTGCGTTTGACGCTCGCCGCTGCTTCTCGCATAACCTATCTCTTGGAGGCACTGTTGCAGTTGCACGACGAAAAGTCGGCGCATCATTTCCCATTGATGCATGTTTACCTGGTGGCGCTGATTTACGAGATGAAAATGATGATGATAGAAAGCGGACTGGATTTCTATCCTTCCAAAGCCTTCCTGATCACAAAACGTTACAACGATCTGCTGGCGAAGTACATCGAAAAAGAACGTTCTATGGAATTTTACGCCCGTAGTCTGAATATCACCCCGAATCATTTGAATAAATCGGTCAAATCGGTGACCGGACGCACCGCAGTGACTTTACTCAATGAAATCCGCATCCGTGAAGCGAAGATGCGATTGAAATATACCAACCTTACCATCAACGAGATCGCTTTCCAGCTCGGGTTTGACGATCAGTCGTATTTCAGCCGTTTTTTTAAGAAAGCGGCGGGATGCAGTCCGATGGAATATCGGAATGGAAAATGAATTTAACGAATTTCTACAAAAAAAGGAGAATAGGTACAAATTCTTTTTAACCGCATCTTCCACAGCATAAAATTTAATTGTTCGTAGATCAACAATATAACGACAGCCTGATTTTATGCTGATGAACAAGCGTTATTCGTAAATCCACCGCTTCACCCCTCCTTCTGCAACCGAAAACTCCACGCCGACTTTCACAATTTTGCGGTGGTCGGCAGCGTAGGGGATGGCGTAATCTTTGGCGTCGATTTGCGCAAGCGCATCTTCGGCAGTGGCGTTATCGTCCATCTTGAACTCGAAAGCGAAAATGGTGTCGGCAGTCCAGACCACGGCGTCGGAACGGCCATGAGAGGATTTTTCTTCAATACGCACAAATTGTCCCATCAACTTGAACATCAAATAAAAGACCAATTGAAAATAATTTTCATTCCTTTGCGATTTCGGGATTGCATCATATTCAATGGAAGCAAAAAATGCCT
>JAISUK010000077.1 GCA_031272075.1 Dysgonamonadaceae bacterium | reverse complement strand
TGTGCTGTAACCAATACCAAACAGGTCTCCATCGAAACCTAACCGGTTTTGGTTCACGCGCGTATGCGTCATTGCGAGGCTCGAACTTTTATACCGGGCTGTAACTATCTTTTTAGACCCACTTACAGCCCGCTAAAGCCTTTTCGATACTAACTGTAGAAAACGTTAGTCAATTATTTCAAAAATAAAATCATTACTTTTGCGTTTTATTGACAGCCCGCAAGAGCAATAAATAATAACCTTCGTGTAACTTCGCGTCTTCTTTGTGAACTTCGTGTAAGATTTTTATATTACACGAAGAACCGTGAAGGATACACTGCTTGTCCCGCCTATGCGGGAAAGAGCCGCGAAGGGGAAGGAATATTAACCGCCCGCAGGGGCATAAAACTGATAGATTATGAACAAACGAACATCACCGAAATGGATTACGGAACTCGCTGAGGGCGAGATATTTGTCTTTGGGAGCAACCTCGCGGGAATGCACGGCGGGGGTGCGGCGCGTCTGGCGCTGAAATGGGGCGCCGTATGGGGGCAGGGCGTCGGCTTACAGGGACAAACGTATGCCATACCGACGATGCAGGGCGGCGTAGAGACCATCAAGCCTTACGTTGACGAGTTTCTGGTATTCGCCCGCGAACACACGGAACTGACCTTCTTGGTTACCGAAATAGGCTGTGGCATAGCTGGTTTCAATCCCGCCGAAATAGCGCCGCTCTTCCGCACCGCCATAGACGAAGACCTTACAAATGTCCGGTTGCCGGAGAGTTTTTACGAAGCGTATCATTAAGTCAACCTGAAAGCGTTGTATTTCCGAATTATTTTTTGTAATTTTGTGCGCGTTATTGAAACCTGATGTTACAGAAATACCCCTCAGCATTACTTGAAGATGCCGTTAACGAATTTGCCAAATTGCCGGGAATCGGCAGAAAAACAGCATTGAGATTAGCGCTTCATGCCTTAAAACGTACGCAGGAAGAAGTGACTGCTTTCGGCAGCGCGATCATCAGATTGCGGGATGAAGTCCGGCGCTGTAAAGTCTGTCACAATATCTGCGACGATGATGTTTGTTCGATATGTAATGACCCTGCGCGAGACGCATCATTGGTGTGCGTGGTGGAAAATATAAAAGATGTGATGGCGATCGAAAACACAGGACAATTCAAAGGCCTTTACCATGTGCTTGGCGGAATTATTTCTCCCATGGAAGGCATCGGGCCGGCCGACCTGGAAATTGAGAGCCTGATAGCCCGGATTCGTTCCGGCGAAGTGAAGGAAATTATTCTCGCGTTAAGTACGACGATGGAAGGAGATACCACTAATTTTTACATTTACAGGAAACTGTCGGGTATTGACATACGCGTTAGCGTCATTGCACGCGGGGTTTCCATCGGCGATGAGATTGAATATACGGATGAAATTACATTGGGGCGTTCGATTATTAATAGAACGGCTTTTAACGATTCATTCAAAATTTAAATTAACTAATTACGTTAAATATAAGATTATGATTATTGCAGTAGATTTTGACGGAACCATTGTGGAACATGCCTATCCTAAGATCGGCAGGCCGATTCCGTTTGCTTTTGAAGTATTGAAAAAACTCCAGGAAGAAACCGACCATACGTTGCTTTTGTGGACGATGAGGGAAGGTGAACTGCTGGATGAAGCGTTGAAATTTTGTGAAGAAAAGGGACTTCGATTTTATGCAGTCAACAAGAATCATCCGGACGAAGAACCGCTGTCGGCACCCCGCAAACTGGGGGCAGACGTCTTTATAGACGACAGGAATCTTGGCGGCATACCGGATTGGGGAGTGATATACAATCTTTTAAAATCGGGAGAAGATGATTATTCCCGTTTTGAAAGAATCATGAATTTTTCCGAAGCGAATCGCAACAGGAATAAGAATTTTTTCACCCGCCTGGGTGAAGCCCTTGACAAAGCCAGGGGTAGAAATTATTGATGCAATAACGTATGAAATTGTCCGTCATCATTGTCAATTATAATGTCAAATACTACCTGGAACAGTGCCTGCTTTCTCTCAAGGCTTCCATTCGTAATCAAGACATCGAAATCCTTGTAGTGGACAATCATTCAAGTGACGGATCATTGGAATACCTTCGTCCCGGATTCCCGGATATCGTTTTCATAGCAAACAACGAAAATACGGGTTTTTCTAAAGCCAACAATCAAGCTATTCGCTTTGCGAAAGGGGAATATCTGCTGCTGTTGAATCCGGATACGGTCATCGGCGAACATACGCTCGACACCCTATGTCGCTTTATGGATGAACATGCCGATGCCGGTGCTTTGGGTGTCAAAATGATTGATGGACACGGTTGCTTCTTGCCCGAATCGAAACGCGGATTTCCTTCTCCCTGGAATTCGCTCTGCAAAATGACAGGCATCTCGAAAATCTTCCCCCGCTCGCCGCTGTTCGGGAAATACCATCTCAAATACCTGGACGAAAACAGCATCCATCAGGTAGATGTGCTTGCAGGCGCTTGCATGATGCTGCGAAAGACAGCATTGGATCAAGCCGGTTTGCTGGACGAATCTTTTTTTATGTACGGCGAAGACATAGACCTGTCTTACCGCATCTCGCAAGCCGGATACCATAATTATTACGTTCCGGAAAAAATAATTCACTACAAAGGCGAGAGTACCAAAAAAGACTGGCGCTACATAAAAATTTTCTACGAAGCCATGTTGATTTTTTTCAAGAAACATTTTCCGCACCACAATCGCTTTTATGGCTTTCCGATCTATCTGGCCATCTACATTGCAGGTGCGATAGCCTCGATAAAAAACACGCTGTTCCCGCCCGTAAAATACAAATCCATACGCAATACTCCCGATAATAATATCGTATTCAATACTTCGAAAAAATCGTACGAAGAAATCATTTCCACGATGGATTCGTTAAAGAATAAAAAGCATTGTTTTTGGATTTACCATCCTGAAATCAGGACGGCAATCGCTTCAAATTGCATATTAACCGGCGAAGAAATAGCGAAATATGACTTTTTTAGAGAATGACAACATCAAATTGCGAGCACTGGAGCCGGAAGACTTGGATGTGCTTTACAGGTGGGAAAACGAATCGGAATGGTGGTTTTACGGGAATACCTCTGTACCCTTTTCTAAATTCACATTGCGTGAATACTTGGCTTCTGCCGACAACGACATCTATCAGTTGCAGCAATTGCGCCTGATGGTGATAGAGAAAACCGATAATCTGCCTATCGGCACAATTGACTTGTATGATTTCAATCCGATGCATCAGCGTGCGGGAGTGGGCATCATGTTAGACGCTTCCCGACGAGGCAAAGGACTTGGAACCCAAGCTTTAACATTGATCAAGGAATACGCATTCAATTTCCTTTCGATGAATCAACTGTATGCCTACATCCCCCAAGGCAATACCGCCAGTATTAAACTTTTCGAGCGATGTGGTTTTGAACAAACAGGGCAACTCCGTCAATGGATCAAATTGGCGCAAGGTTTTGAAGATGCCTGTGTCTATCAATTACTTAATTTGAAAAGTGCAACTCATTGCGGACAATTCAGTTCATAAACGGACGTTTGGGAAAGTTAGCCCAGGATTTATATTTATTGCCCATGGCCTGAAGCGTTTTTTTCCAACAGAGTTCTCCTTCAAAACTCAACATCCTGGATTTGTCCGCTTTACTCACCAACCAGGAGTTGTATAAAATCTCTTCTTCCAGTTGATTTTTACTCCAGCCCGCATAGCCCAAAAAGAATTTGATTCTCCCTTCCGACGAATTTCCTTCCATCAGGTAGGATTTTATGGTATCGAAATCGCCGCCGAAATATAAGCCGTCATCAATCAAGGTTGATCCTTCGACAATCTCGCCCAGTGTGTGAATAAAAAACAACCGGTTGACCCCGACAGGTCCTCCTTGAAACAACGGGATGACGGGAAGCGACTTCAGTTCGGGGAAAAAATCGTTCATCGGCTTGTTCAACAGTTTATTCAGCACAATCCCCATCGAGCCTGATTCTTCATCGTGTTCGATCAACAAAACGACGCTTCTCCCGAAATATCGGTCATCGAGAAAAGGCTCGGAAATCAATACATTCCCTCTTTGGGGAACAATATTGTTGTTCTTGATCTGGAATATGTCATATCGATTTGCCATTGGGGAAAGCCTTGTTAAACTGTTTCAAACGCGTTTCCAAAAGCGCGTATTGATTGTCCTTGATAAAGGAGACGCAAGCGCGCAATCCTTCCTGTTTGCTACCGGTAGTAAGTAACGAAATAGCACTGACGCCGTAAGGAATCAGGGCGCGCATCAATTCGCCTCCGGTCATTCCCGGATAACGGATTGTAAAATAAAAACCGTCGGCCACAGGCTCGTCGCGATCGCGGTCGTATACGATCTCAAATCCGTTATTTAAAAAGATGTCTTTCAGTTTGTGCGCACGACGTTCGTATTCTTTCACTTCGTTCAGAAAATGGAAATTGCCGTCGACGGCCGCTTGAAACATAGCAGCCAAAGCATATTGCGCGGAATGACTGGTACCGGACGAGATGGCATACAAAGCCCTGTGAATAAACACACTGCCAAAAGTTCCGCCGCCGTAACGGGCAGTCAGCCCGTCGTACTTTCGATGATACAATTGATCGGACATGGCTACCACCGCAATCCGTTGGCCTGCATAACTGAAAATTTTAGATCCTGAAATCAACAACAAATAATTATCCGTATACCGTCCGACCGTCGCCTGGAAAGGCGGTTTGAAAGGCGTGCCCAGATCCTTGCGAAAATCCATTGCAAAATAAGCCAGGTCTTCCAACACAATCACGTCATAGCGCGTGGACAGTCGGCCAATCATCTTCAATTCGTCTTCCGTCAGGCAAAACCAGGCGGGATTGTTAGGATTGGAATAAATAACAGCCGCAATATTCCCTTTTTTGAAGTATGATTCCAACTTGGCCTCCAGCTTTTCGCCACGGTAGTTGTATACATCAAACGATTCGTAATGATAGCCCATCACTGCGATCTGTTGTTTTTGAACGGGAAATCCGGGATCGATAAACAATATGGTGTCTTTCGTCGGCGAACACTGTCCGGCAACCAAAAACGAGGTAAACGTTCCCTGCATCGAACCAACCACTGGTACGCAACATTCAGGAGAAATGTCCAGATCTATGAATGCTTTTATGAACCGCGACGATTCACGCTTCAATTCCGGAAGTCCATCGATGATCGGATAGATCGAGGCGATGCCGTTTTGCAAAGCCTGGATTTCTGCTTCTACTCCGATTTTTGAGGGAGGCAACCCCGGCACTCCCATCTCCATGTGAATAAATTCAACCCCCGATTTTTCTTCAATTTCTTTGGCTATAGCCACTACTTCCCGGATAGTAGCTCTGCCGAAATCCGTGATTTTCAATTTATCAATAGCTTCGTCAACGATCGACGATTCAATAGGAGTATACATATCGTTTTTTTTAAAGTCAAAGATAGTATATTTTTTTCAATAAAATACAACCAACGCAGATTCAACTCGCAAATGCAACTTTATTGATCAAGAGAAAAAATCTCTTTAACTACCCTCGAAAAAGTTGCATTTACTAATTGAACTTACGGATTTTTCAGTTTAAATAATTTTGCCCGAAATAAATTGCCTGCTTGTGTGTAGTTTTGAATATTTGTGCTAATTTTACGCCCAAAATATTAACGACATGACAACAAAACCCAAAGCAAAAGCTCAAGAACAAGAAAAAGAAGCCACTGTCAGGACAATCGACGATGCCAAATTGAAGGTCCATCTGGAAGAATACAAGGAAATGAGGACGCAAATCTACAATCTCGGCAATCAGCGTCAACAACTTTTGAATTATTCTATGGCGGTAATTGCCGCAGGAGGTACCGTGCTGTCGTTTGATAAGGAAATTATTTCTCCGCAAATGGTTTGTTTGCTTTTGCCGATTCCGTTACTTATTCTGATCGGATTCGTGATTTCTCTGAAAGGGACAATCATCGGTGCCGCAGAATATGCCAATAAGTATTTACGACCGAAAATTGAAAAAATATTGAACGGAAGTGCCGACGTAGAAGAGCCGACAACCCTTTCGGACATCAAGAAAGACAACACTTGCCTTAATGTTGAATGGTATTGGTATTACAAACTAAGAGGAAAAAAAATGCACTTTTTGACCTCTCTTCTTTTCAGTATTGTATTTGTGCTTTTTCCGAGCATTTTCAACTGGCTTTTTTATCACAATTATTTCGACAATGAAAGCACTGAAATGTGGCAATACATGGTTTTTATGATCAATTGTTTGTTAATCGTCATTATGTTTGTTTCCAGCTTTTATTGTGAACTAAAGTATCGGGAGATTTGCAAACACAGCTTATAGATCCACCACGAATTTCTTAAGATCAGGGTTTTTCATCAGTTTAGGGACGGCGCTGCTAATGATTTCGATCACGGCTTTCAAAATGGCGCGGTGCAGGTATTCTTTATTGACGACCAGCGACACTTCCCTGACAGCGGTGACGCCCTCCAATTCCCGCAGGTTTTCCTGTCTTTCTTCACTCAATCCCATGGCCGACATTTCCGGGATGATGGTCATGCCGTGATTCATGTCGACAATATTGATGAGCGTATCGATGCTGCCCGCTTCATATTTGACAGCCGGAGTCTGACTGGAATTTTTCCTTTTCCGGCACAATCTTTCAATCTGCCCCCGCATGCAATGGACATTTTCCAACAACCAGATATGATCGATATCGATCTTGCTCAGATTGATGGTTTCGCATTGATGCAAGCGGTCGTTCGGAGAAACATAAGCGTAGAATTTTTCATAATAGATCGGATATTCTACGAGGCGCGGATGGTTGACAGGGCTGGCCATCAATCCGCCATCGAGCCTGCCGTCAGCCAACTCAGAGATGATGGAATCGGTAGTTTTTTCTTTGAGTATCAATTCGATATCGCAGTAAGCCGACTCTTTCTCTTTGATCAGTTCCGGCACCATAAAAGGCGCAATCGTCGGGATCACACCCAATTGAAAGACGCCTTTCGCCTGGTTTTGCTCAATCGCAATGAGCTCGGAGATCTGATTGAGATGTTTCAGCGTGATACGTGCCTGTTCAAGCACACGAGCGCCTATCTCAGTCGGTTTCACAGGATGTACGCTCCGGTCGAAGATCTTGACGCCAAGCTCGTCCTCCAGTTTTTGTATCATCATACTGAGTGTCGGTTGCGTGACACCGCATGTTTTTGCTGCGTTCGCAAAATGGCGATATTCATGGACCGCTAAAATGTATTCCAATTGTTGAATATTCATGTTTTATCTATTTTGTTTTGGTGTATATATACAAAATTTATGCCTCGGAATAAAAAAAAGAGATAATTTCGATTTTTTAACAATTTATTAATCTATAAAATACGACCCCGTCATTGCGTGCAAGCCGCAACGACGTGGGTCGAGCGCAATATCATTTACAGCGTTTTAGAGCGACCAGCCTTCGCGGTAGGTATGTCGCACATACTCTTCCGCTGTCTGTCGGGCATTGAGGGTCAGCGTGCGCGGCTCGGCTTTTGGAACGCCGTTGGTCACTTTCAACTCTTCATTGTCGGCCAGATTGGTAATACGCATGGCTTCGCCGTCCCACAACAGTTTCTTGTTTAGACTCTTAAGCCGTATTGCGAGATTACCCATTACCACCATTTCGTTCAGCGGGCCGGCATACTCAAAGTTGGAGAGCGGCATGACCCGGCTGTCGGGCGATTCTTTGCATGCGCGCACAAAATCCATTTCGTGGGAAGTGTTCACACGACGCAAACGGGCAGTTGGGCGCTGCAGGTTGCGGAATTTTTCTTCAGGATACATTTTGTATTTGCCGCCATAGCTGCCGCACATCAATACGCCCTTCGTGCCGTGGAAAATAATCCCATTCCGTCCCTGACCCAGTTCCACATCATCGGGAATTGCTGCCGGTCGTTGCGGAAACAATCCCCCATCATACCAGGTGACTGAGAGTGCGGGCATGTTTAACTTACCTTCCTTCGGGCGCGCCGGAAACTCGTATTTGATCATCGAAGCCACCGGTGCACTTTCAGTATTGATCGCTGTGGAAGAGGCTTCCACAGCCGTCGGGTGTCCCAATTTCATCGCTGAAAAGACGACGTCGAGGACATGGCAAGCCATATCGCCGAGCGCTCCGGTGCCGAAATCCCACCATCCGCGCCAGTCCCAAGGGTGATATGCGCGGTGATACGGACGCATCTTCGCAGGACCAATGAACAAATCCCAGTCGATGTGCTCCGGTACCCACATCCCCAATTCGGGACACGTAAGTCCCTGCGGCCATATAGGGCGGTCTGTCCAGGCATCCACATGCGTCACTTCGCCGATTGCGCCGCTCCAGATCCATTCGCAGACTTCCGCCACTTCCGCATTGCTATGGCCTTCGTTGCCCATCTGCGTGACGACTTTGTACCGGCGCGACGTCTCAAGCAGCACCCGCGATTCATATACGGAGTGCGTCAATGGTTTTTGCACATAGACATGTTTGCCCAATTGCATTGCAGCGACGGCGCTCACGGCATGCGTGTGGTCGGGGGTGGCAATCACCACCGCGTCGATGCTGTTGCAGTATTCGTCGAGCATCTTGCGGAAATCCTTATAACGCTTGGCGTTCGGATATTTATCGAAAACCGGTTTGGCATACTGCCAGTCGATATCGCACAGCGCCACGATATTCTGGGAGTTCATATTATTCAGGTTCACAGAGCCTTTGCCGCCAATGCCGATGCCGGCGATATTCAGTTTGTCGCTGGGTGCGATATGCCCCAGCCCGCTTACGGTATGGCTCGGAACGACAAAGAGCATCCCGGCCGTCGTAGCTGCCGAAGTCTTGATAAAATCGCGACGGGAGAAAGAAGCATGCGTGTTTTTCATGGTATATGCATTTATTTGCGCTTGCGATCAGTAAGCGGTAGCAGTTTGACGTTTTTATACCAGCACTGATGGCCATGATCCTGGAAACCGATGTAGCCCGTATGGGAGAAATCATGCAGTGCACGCGGCTGTCCGTCGAGTTTGAATTTGTGGTTGCCTTCGACATCGCGTTTGCCCGGCACTGTGTAAGCGTCAAGGTTCACATCGAGGATTTTTTCCTCATTGAGCAACACTACCAGGCGCCCACCCTTAAAGCGGATCTCAAAATGATCCCATTCGCCGGCACCTTTCCCTGCATTGACCAGCGGCGGACGCACATCGTAGAGCGATCCATGGCCATGTACACCGCCGTTTTCGGTGGCGATCTGGATTTCAAAGCCGGTATTGACCGGATCTTTCAGATCGCTCATTCTCAAGAATATCCCCGAATTGCAGGGTGAAGACATTTTCACGTCGCATTTCATGATAAAATCGGTGAAAGGCTCGTCGTAAGTCAGGATGTAGCCGCCACATTTGTAGGTTTGCATGGCGCCGTCTTCTACAGTGGCCGTCAAAGGTTTACCGTCGTTATTAATCCAGCCGTCGTAATTTTTGCCGTTAAAAAGCAGTATCCATCCCTGCTTCTTTTCGTCGGAGGTCAATTGATTGTCCTGCGCCGACAGCATCACAGAGTAACTCAAGCACAAAGCGAATAAAAAAAGTTGTTTCATAAGTAATCAATTATTTAGAATTAAAAAATTTCTACTGAAGGTTTTTTATTTTCGTCGTAAAATTAGCAATTAATAATCAGGAAATCAAAATATTCTTGCATTTAGGTATTTTTCACAATTCCTTCAACAATTCTTCTACCGCTTTCGCCAATTGCTCATCCTCCCCTTTCGACAGTTTCTCGGGCGTATTCGCCAGTTTGAAGTCGGGTTCCAATTGCCGGTTTTCGAGGTATCCGCCATCATCCAGGCGATAGCCGACGATGGGAATGCCAAACACCAGCGTATTGTCTTGCAAAGTCTCCCACGACACGCTGGTCATCGTGCCGGGGACGGGCATCCCAACCAGTTTGCCGATGCCGGTATGCTTATACACCCAGGGAGTGCCGTGCGCATTAGAATAGTTCGCTTCGCCCATGATCATGATGGACGGCTTGTTCCACCTGCGGCTGGGCATATCGCAGATGTCCTGCCCACGAACCACCTGTGTGAAATATTTCTTCCCACTGAACAGCACTTCGATGTCTTCGTGCAAGCGTCCGCCGCCATTGAAGCGCGTGTCGATGACAATTCCCTCTTTCGTATTGAATTTCCCCAGGATGTCGGAATAGATCGTCCGGAAGCTCGGATCGTTCATCCCTTCGATGTGCACATAACCCAGGCGACCGCCCGACAGCCGTTCCACGTCTGCTTCGCGCTGTTTCACCCAACGTTTGTAGAGCAGCGAAGTCCATTGCGCCGAAGAGATTGGTTTGACTACCTCTTCCCAGCGCTCGCCGGTGGCGGGATTGCAGAGCGAGACCAATGTCCTTTGTCCGGATTTCTTGTTCAGCAACGGGAAATAGTCCATGCCGGCTGTAATTTTCTCCCCGTCGATTTTTTCCACCACACATCCTGCTTTCACTTTGCTTTCGGCATTGTCGAACGGCCCTTTCTCCATGACTTCTTCGATGAGCAGTCCGTCTTTGGCATAATTCCAAGCGAAGAACAGTCCCAATTGGGCGGTCGCGTCCGCATTTTCAAACGTCGGGCGGTAACGTCCTCCCGTATGCGAGGTATTCAGTTCGCCCAGCAATTCGCTCAACAGCTCAGCGAAATCGTAGTTATTATTAATATATGGTATAAACTTTGCATAAGTTTTTTTCATCAATTTCCAATCTACGCCGTGCATGTCGGTCACATAAAACCGTTTCTCTTCCTGGGTACAGACATGGTTGAAAAGGTATTGCCGTTCGGCGTCCAGATCGACAGTCATCTCTGCCTGGTAGGTGATCGGCGACTTTTTGTTGTCCGCAATACCGATCTTTTGCAGCGAGTTGCCCAGCAGGAACAAATTTTTCCCGTCTTTATCCAGGAACAGCGAGCCATTGCCTGTCCCTTTCACTTCGATCTTGGATTCTTTTGTCCGGCAATTGATCGACCACAGATCATAATTCCCTTCAAACGAGGCGAGGTAATACAGCTTGTCTCCGTCGGGCGAGAGGATGGCGTCGCCGAGTGTCGAGGCATTGGGTGTCAGTCGGAGGATGCGGTCTTCAATCCCGTTCAATTCCACTTCGATGGGCTTCGCTTCCGGCTTTTTCTCCGCTTTTGCCGACTTTTCATCGTCTTTTTTTCCTTTATCATCCGATTCTTTGGAAGCCGTCTTCGCTTTTTCTTCTTCTTTCAACAATTTATAATCGTCTTCGCTCAAGCGGAATTTGTCGAACGCTTTCTGATTCAGGAAAATAATCATCACATCGTTCAACGACCCCCACGAAGCATGGTTGCGCATGCCGTAGCGTTCCGACTGAAACAGGACAGCATCGCCGTTGAGCACCCACCGCGGGTTTCGGTCGGTATAGCCGCTACCCGTCAGGTTGACGACTTGCCCGCCCTGCGCACTGATCAGTCCGATATCGGAATAAGGGGAATGTTTGTTCGGAACATAGTCGATGATAAACCATTTGCTGTCGGGCGACCAGGAATAATCAATCGCGCCTGAAGAATCCGTATGGCCTGAGCCGTCGGTGACTTGCCTGGTCTTTTTCGTCTCCAGGTTGTAGACCATCAGTTTATGGCGGTTTTCAATGAAAGCGAGTTCTTTGCCGTCGGGCGAAAATTTCGGGATCGTCCTTTCGGTCGCATCGGGCTTGAAGAGCGCTTCTTCTTTCAGCAGGGTGGCGTTGAAGAAATACGGTTCGTCGGGACGCACCAGCTTGGCGGTGTAGATATTCCATGTGCCGTCGCGTTCGGTAGCATAAGCCAACGTCTTGCCGTCGGGAGCAAAATTCGGCGCTACCTCTGCGGCGGCGGTGTGGGTGATGCGTTTGGTATATTTGTAGTCGACCGAGGTCACAAACAGTTCGCCACGCATGCCGATGGCAATCTGCTTGCCGTCGGCAGAGACGGCGGCGCCCGCAGCGCCTTTGTTGGTGAGTGTCAAGGTATGATTGTCTCGGTTTTCTTTCGTAATTTTTACTGTCACTTTTCGGGCTTCTTCACCGACCGGCTTCAGGTAGATCTCACCATCGTAGCCGAAGCAGAGCGTCCCGTTGTCGGCAATGCTCAAGAAACGCAACGGATGGATCTTGAAATGCGTCACCTGGGTGATTTTTGCAGGATCGTCCAGCGGAAAAGTATGTACATTGTAAGTGCCTGAGCGTTCGCTCAAGAAGTACACCTGCCGTTTGGCGGCATCGAACACCGGATCGGTGTCTTCTCCGGCGTCGGACACCAGCACGCGGTGCTTGCCGGTTTCGGTGTCGTACATCCAGATATTGCGCGTGACGGACGATTTGTGATGCTTACGGAAGCGGTCTTCCTGTCCTTTGCGGTCCTGGTAGAGGAATTGTTTGCCATCGTTGAGGTAATGCACATTCTCGGCCGGAGTCGCCAGCAGCTGTTCCGGTCGTCCGCCTGTGATGGATACGCTGTAAAGCTCACTCATCACATTGGAAGGAAAAGCCGCACTCTGTGCAGGCGCCTGGATCTTTGCGCTGAAGACCACCCGCTTGCCGTCGGGCGAGAAGCAGTAGGGCGTCTCACTGCCCGAAAAAGTAGTCAACCGCCTAGCGGTTCCGCCTTCGGCAGGAATCAGGTATATGTCGAAATTTCCATGGCGATTGCCGGCAAACGCGATCTGCCGACTGTCGGGCGACCACACCGGCATGTAGTCATGTCCTTCGTGCATCGTGATTTGTTTCGCTTCCCCACCCGTCGTTGCCACGGTGTAGATGTCTCCTTTGTAAGAGAATGCAATGACTTTGCCGTCGGGCGAAACGGCAGGATACCTCATCCATAATGGATCCGCTTTTGATAAAAAGAATGGCGTGATCAACAGGCACGCCCCCAGATAAATCTTTCTAATACACATATTTAATAAAAATTAACACTAACCACTAGCCACTAACCACTAGCCACTTTCAACTTCACCGACATCAGCAGGTAGGCACAAACCGTCAAACTGACGCCCGGCAAGCGGAAGCAGCTGATGAGTACGATTGCGGTGAGAATCAGCAGGTAGCGCTGCTCATTGCCCCGCCAACGGTAATGACTGAATTTCATCGAGCACAGCGGAATTTCCGATACCAGCAGAAAACAAAACAGCAGGACAAGCCCCGAAACCAGCAGGGTCAATACAAACTCATTGCCCGGAATGTGCGGCTGAAGCGAAGGAATCAACGCCCCCCAGAAGAGGGCGTTCGCCGGAACCGGCAACCCCAGAAACGACACCGACTGACGGGTATCGAGGTTGAACCGCGCCAGCCTGACGGCAGAAAAGACCGGAATCAGGAATGCGATAAACCGCAAATCGGAACCCCAAGGCACGAATACCGCCGTCTGTTGCAAGAATGTAAACACCAGCAACCCCGGCGCCAAGCCGAAACTGACGACATCCGCCAGCGAATCCAGTTCCTTCCCCATCTCGGAATACGATTTCAGCATCCGCGCCGCAAAACCGTCCAGAAAATCAAATACCGCCGCCAGCACGATAAAAATAAACGCACCGAGATACGAATCCTGCATCGCCGACACGCATGCCAAGCACCCTGCAAACAAATTCAGACAAGTAATGATGTTAGGAACAAATTTCACTGTCAACCAACTTAGCGAGCACCGTCCGGTTGCCCTGTACTTTCTCTTCCAGTTTGATTTTGATCTCCGCATCCACAGGCAGGAAGATATCGACCCGCGAACCGAATTTGATGAACCCCAATTCTTCGTTGATCCGACAGCGGTCGCCCGCTTTCACGTAGGTGACGATGCGTTTGGCCATCGCTCCCGCTATCTGCCGCACCAAAATCTTTTGCCCGTTCGCCCGCTCTATCACCACGGTCGACCGTTCGTTTTCACGACTCGATTTCGGCAGGTAAGCCGCCATAAAGCGCCCTTTCTGATGCGAACTATGGATGATTTTCCCCGTGGCCGGTATCCAGTTGTTGTGCGCATTAAACAAGCTCATGAAAATGGAAACCTGGATTCTGTTTTCTTGCAGGTATTCGTCTTCGAAGACTTCTTCCACCACCACGACGGTGCCGTCGGCAGGCGCCACAACAAGATCGGCGGCGGGCGACGGAATACTGCGTTTCGGGAATCGAAAGAAATTGAGCAAAACCACCAGCAATACCCCCGATGCGATCAATACGGCATAATACAACAGCGACCTTCCAACCGTGTAGTAAATCACCCGATTGAAAAAAATCAAGATCAATGTTGAAATTATCAATATTTTGTATCCTTCTCTATGTATCCTCATGGATATTGTCTGACGCTTCCGTTTTGCAAAGATAATACAAAGAGTTGAAAGTTGAAAATTGAAAATTGAATTATTTCTTACTTTTGGCCGCCGACAACCAACGAGTACATAAATAAAAAAATTTATTAATGAAAATTTCTGCAAATAATGCAATCATTATCAAAATAATGTGTATATTTGGACGATTTTTTTTTTGGTTGAAAAAACAGAAGTACGCGCTGCAAGCAGGGTAAGGGTATTTTTTACCCTCTTTTGTGCTTTGTGCGTACTGACAATGAAACGATTGAATCAATTTATTATTAATTAATTTTTATAGTGATGAATGTACGATTATTGATTGGGATAGTTCTCATTCTGAACCTCAGTTTGCAACAACTTCATGCGCAAGGTATCGACGCATTGGGCGTCGTTTGGGAAAAAACGTACGGCGAAGGCTCCGTCAGCAGAATCAAGGCGACTCAAGACGGCAACTACGTTGCGGCCGGACAAGCCTGGACGGGCAGCACTACTCCGGGAATCGGAAGATTGCGAGGCCTCGTAATCGAGTTCAATGAAACCGGTGAAGAAATTCGCAGCGCCATCGCTACAATCCCACAAAGTTATATTTCCGGTCATACGGTAACGAACGCTACGGCCTATTTCCGCTTCGCTTTCAAAACAGACGACGGCGGTATTTTGGCTTTCGGGACGCTCTACAACCCCGACGCTCCGGCCAGCGAACGTCAACCCAACTGGGGCGCGGTCGCCACACCGGGATACCTGTCTTACGGTACATGGATCGTGAAATTCGACGCCAACCTGAATGTCACCTCCAACAACCTTGTTCGCGGGATGCAACCGAACAACGGATTCCGCACCTCCGACGGAAATTATGTCGTCGGCGGGTTTGACGCCAATTTCGACCTGAGTACGACGGGCGGCATGCCAGGGATTACCATGCTCCGCAAATACAACCAGCAGGGCACACTCCTCGTCGACAAGCAGGACAGCTACCGCGAAATTCGCGATATCTACAAATTCCCTAATTCCGATGCTTTTGTCGCCATCACCCCCGATGCGGTACTGAATATCGATGCCTCGTTGAACATGACGCGTGTCTATTTCTCCGCCATGCTGCCTTCGGGCGAAGCGCCCAATCCGAGCGGCAGTTCCGTGACGCCCAGCACCGACAACGGCACTTTTGTCTGCACGTGGCTGGCTTCCGTCGCAAACAATGCACAACAGACTTACAATGGCGGCGCAGGATTTTATAAATTCACTTCAAGCAATACCATAGCTTACAAGTATTTAAGAATACCTTCGGACACCGTATTCAGCGCACCGCTGCTGCTGCCCGGCGCCACCAACAAATACGTGGGCGTCGCAACGCCTTACAACTCAGCAGGCAACGGCATTGCCTCCCTTATCTACGAACTCACGGACAACGGGTCGTTTACTCATCGCGTCGGCGTAGCGTACCCCGCCGGCACCTCGTTGAACGCCATCAGCAATGTCGACGGATTCTTTTCCGCAGGGAGTTACGGCAACCACGCCAAAGTGGCCAAACTGTCGACCTGCGCCAATTTCAAACTCAACCTCGCGGGCAGTTCCAGCGTCACAATGACCAATGGACAGACCTTCCCTTCCCGCACCATCACGCACACGGGACAACAGGGCACCGTCACCTACTCCTGGGCGCTGACCGACATCACCACCGGCGGCAATGCCATCAACAACTGGGCAGGCATCACCAAGACGGGGAATACCAATGTGATCCCTGCGCAAGCATTCACCCTCGCCTCAGGCAAGAGTTTCGCTTTGCTCAAATATACCATCACAGCAACCGACAGCTACCTCAACAACGGCATCCCGCAGACCTGCCAACAGACCTACGTGATCCAGGTGAAAATCTACCGCTCACTGCCCGACAACATCATCATCGACCCGTCGGAGTGCGTCGTCCCGTTTGAAGAAATAGAATTCAATGTGAAAGAGAAATGGGTTTCCGCTTCCGGAAGCGCAAATGCTCTTTCCGGCACACTCGCCGGTGACCTCGACGGCGACGGCATTCCGGAAATCATCTCTTTCGGTTCTAATATGACGAGCATTTATATCATTGACGGAGCTACAGGCGCCACAAAAAAGACATTCACTATTCCAAACGCCGATGGATCCAACGGCTGGGACGCTGTCATGACGGCTGTTTTGGTCGATGCCGACCGCAATGGACGTGGCGAAATCATCATGGCTACCAGCGACTTGAATCTCACTTCCTACGAAGTCGGGGGACTTGGCAACTTCAATCTGACACAAAAATGGCAAACGACTTATGTAAGTCCTTTGGCAGTCGATCAATTGCCACAACCGATCGTAGCCGACCTCAATGCCGACGGCGTCCCGGAAGTGATCGTCTTCAACCGCATCTACAATGCTGTCACGGGTACATATATGGGTGAAACCGAGTCGATATCGACAGCCTATGTGGGACGTACGCTCAACCGCGGCGGAAATAAAACAACCAACTTCAATACCGTTGCCGACTTCGATGGCGACGGTAACCTGGAAATCGCCGCCGGCGGGAAAGTCTACAAAGTAGTGATCTCCGGAGGAACCGCCTCATGTACCATCCTCTACCAGAATACCAACGTATCGGACGGCTTCACCGCCGTGGCCGACGTGGATATGGACGGACACCTGGATGTGGTGGTCGTCAGCACGCCTACCGCGAGCAGTTCACAGATGAGCATCTGGACCCCCGGCGTAGCAAGCAACCAGCTGATCGACCAGTTTACCATTGATGCAACAAGATCCTATACCGGGTATCCATTTGTGGGCGATATCGACGGGGCGCTCGACCCGAACACCGGTCGGCGCTACCCTGAAATCTGCGTGGTGATCTATTGCGCCGTCAAGGCTTATAAATACGATCCGGTTACCAAAAAGTTTTCTACCAAATGGACTTTGAGCACCTCCGATACTTCCGGCGGGACAGGGATCACGCTGTTTGACTTCAACAACGACGGGATCAACGAACTGATCTACCGCGACGAAACTTATCTCCGAATCCTCAACGGCGTTGAGGACGGTACAGCGCCGGTATTAGCCGATGCCACCGCTTCTTTCGCATGTAATTCAGGCACAGCGTTTGAATTTCCGATCACCGTCGATATCGACGGCGACGGCAGCGCGAACCTCTGTATCACTTGTACTCAGGGCGGCAATGCGGTTCATGCCTACGAAAGTAATTCACAGGCTTGGGCACCGACGCGCCTGGTATGGAATCAGGTGAACTACGAACCCACCATGATCAACAATGACTTGACCGTTCCGGCTGCGCCGATTCCCAAGAACACCTCTTTCACCGTCAGCGGTGAAGTCCATACGCCCTACAACGGCGCGCTGGTGCAGGTGCCAATCGTCGATATGGACATGAATGTCCTCGCGCAGGCGCCCAATGCAGTAGCGAAGTCATTGCTGGCAGAGCCCTCCCCCACGCCGGGGTATTACCGCGTTGCGGTGGTTGTGAAAAATATCGGTGTCGCCCATACCAACCCCTCGCTGCCGGTAGCGATCTATCCGAGCAACCCTGCATTGACCTCCGTGGCGGCAATTGCCGTGAAGCCCGTGGGAGAAAGCATTGCTCCCGACCCGAACGACAGCGCTTTTGTCTATTTCGATATCCCTGAAACGCAGATCACCAATACGGTGACAGCCAGGGTGCAGGACAACGGGACGACTTACCCCGCGCCGGGATCTTTCCTCGACTGCGATTATTCCAACAACTCCAAGACCGGATTCGACAACCTGGTGATCGCTATACGCAATTTCGCCACCACCCTGTTCGATACGCCCACGCGGATCGACGTACTGGACAACGACTTGCTGGGAACCTGTTCAAAGGCTTCCATCACCAAAACAATCACCACTCCGGCTCTGCACGGACTGGTAGCTTTCGAGTCCGACAACACCATCTCGTATGCGCCCACTTCGGGATTTACCGGTCTCGATAGCCTGAACTATAAGATTCAGTGCGGCAATCTCTTCAGCGAAACAAAGGTATACATCTATGTATTCTCCAATACACGACGTGTCTGTACGGAGACTTCGGGAACCTATACCATCGGGCTGAACGATACCTACAACGGTGTGACCATCACCTGGTATAACGGCAACACGCTGGTGACCTCCGTGACGCCGACCACCAATGTAGTCGGGAACGTCGTCTACAACTACCGCGCCAAGGTGGCATTCCCCACGCGGCTGAATCCGCCCGAACACTACAACAACGCCACCTACGTGGTGACGGTAGTGCCACGACTGGTGCACTG
>JAISUK010000003.1 GCA_031272075.1 Dysgonamonadaceae bacterium | reverse complement strand
TACGCCAAAGGCAAGAGTTTCAGCGAGGCAACTCTGCCCGCCAAACTTTGCGAGATATGCTGGTTGAGCAAAAAACTTTGCGAACCGAGCAAAATTACTTTTCCGTTTTCGCGGCTGTTGTCCAATATTTCCTGTAAATACGAGAATAGCGCCGGAACATATTGTACTTCGTCTAAAATAAACTTTTCGCCTGCGGAATGTAGAAATCCTCGCGGGTCGCTTTCGGCAAACAGGCGCGTATCGGGGTTTTCCAACGAAAAATAGTTATATCCCGTCAGATTTTTCGCTAACGTCGTTTTGCCCGATTGACGCGGTCCCGTGATGTTTATTGCAGGAAATTTCTGCAATAATTCAAACAATGTCTTTTCTATATTCCTGTTAATCATATATTTATATATTATTGGTGAAAATTTGCAATCACGCTGCAAAATTACACCTTTATTTTGAATTATGCAAATTCATTTGCCGAAACTTGGATTGGCAAAGCGGACAATTTGGAAGTGTATTTTGGTTGCAGAGATAAATCAAGTAATACAAAGTGTATTCAAGTTTCGCAAACGGTTATAAATCCGGTTACGCTTACGCGCGAACTTGCTCCAATTTATAAAATCCTTGACTGCAACGAAAGGATACTCATTACAATGGACTACGAAAATGGGAACCGCAGTAGTAGACATTCTCAACCTCCTGCCAACTTCTTCCCAAAAAGAATATTGCCGATGAAACCGAGGGTGGCGCCTGCGACATTGGCGAGAAAATCAAGCCAATCGCCGGTCCGCGGAACGGGCAAGTATTCTTGAGCCAGTTCGATGGCGCCCATAAAAACGACGGGAAAAATCCAGGTAGAAAGAAAAATCGTCTTCAACGAACGCCGAAACCTGAAATAGCCGGTTTGTTCAAAAAAGAGGATGACAGAGAGCGTCATGGTGATCAGGCAATGGACATATTTATCCCAATGCTGGATGGTAATTCGTTGAATGCCATTGATTCGGATCAGGCAGAGATAGGTAATCAACATACACATCAGGATGCTGATCCAGTGCTTTCTGATTACGCTAATCATATCGATTTCAATAAGTTACCAACCAGGCTACTGGCTCCGATCCTGAAAAAATCCGGTGTCAGCCATTCCTTTCCGAGCATTTCTTTCACGATGGTGTAGTAGTTGACGGCTTCCTCCGGTGTGCGGATTCCCCCTGACACCTTAATTCCGATTTTTCCATTGTACTTGGCATTATATTCTCTGATAGCCATGCAGATAGCGTATGCCGCTTCGGGCGTCGCTCCCGGATACCCTTTGCCGGTAGAAGTTTTGATAAAGTCGGCACCGGAATATATCGATAAAATCGCTGCTTTTTTGATGGCAGCAGCCGATTTCAGCAAGCCTGTTTCGAGGATCACTTTCAACCGAGCATGCCGACAGGCGGCTTTGACTTCTTCGATTTCGGTGCACACTTCTTCGTAATCTCCATCGAGGAAATTCCCAACATTCAATACTATATCGATCTCATCTGCGCCGTCGATGACCGCGAGCGCCGTCTCTGCAATCTTCACTTCTACAAAGGTTTGTGCAGAAGGGAATCCCCCCGATACCGCAGCAATGCGTACGTCGGCCGTCAGTGCATCTTTGACGGTCTTCACGAGATTGGGGTAGACACAGATGGCCGCAACATTCCGAATATCAGGACGTGAGCCATCGAAAGCGTTGACAGCTTCCACAAACTTCCAGATGGACTCTTTGGAATCTTCCGTATTCAACGACGTATTGTCGATGCAGGAATGAATCAGTTTCAATACTTCCGGGGTGTTGTTTGCGGAGGCGTTTTTGTCGATTAATTCGGCGACTTTTTGTGATACAACCGAGTCGTCCAGGTTGAAATCAAACTGTTTCAATATTTGCTGATAGTTGCTCATGATTGAGGTACTTTTATTAGTTTCTCGTTTTGCTGATGTCGTACATTATCGCGCTGGGTTTTCTTATGGATGTTGGCAAGGAAAGCGTCGGTGAGATCCACGCCGGTCTGATTGGCCAAACAGAGCAATACCCATAGCACATCCGCCATTTCATCGGCGAGACTATGGCTCAAGTCTTCCTTTTTGAAGGATTGATCGCCGTAGGTGCGAGCGATGACGCGCGCCAATTCGCCGACTTCTTCCGTCAGGACTGCCATATTGGTCAATTCACTGAAATACCGAACTCCGTAAGTTTTTATCCATTCGTCCACCAACTTTTGCGTATCTTTCAGCGTTAATTCTTTATTTTCTGCAATTTTTTCCACGTTGCCTTTAAACCAATAAAATCGATTATTCGATTATTCATTATTTATTCCTTATACTTAGAATCCATCATGATGGTGACGGGGCCGTCATTCGCCAACTCCACCTGCATGCAGGCGCCAAATTCACCCGTTTGTACCCGTCGCCCGCTGCGGACTTCCAGTTCGTTGCAAAACTGCTCATAGAGCGGGATGGCAATCTCCGGTCGGGCAGCGCGGATGTAGGAAGGGCGATTTCCTTTCCGGGTTGAAGCATACAGCGTGAACTGACTCACGCAAAGGAGTTCTCCGCCGACATCCATCACCGAGCAATTCATGACCCCGTTCGGATCATCAAAGATACGCAAATTTATTGTCTTTTTGCATAAGAAATCGATATCTTCTGCCGTATCTTCTGTTTCGATACCCAGAAAGATGAGTAACCCCTGCCCTATTTCCGCTTTCCTTTTTCCGGCAATGGTGACGGATGCATGCGTTACACGTTGAATAATGATTCTCATAATGTGGTTGTGTTAATTATCTGTCGCTTCTTCGCCGAACAGCCCCGCTACCAGCGCACGCGCTTTGGCTTTACCGATCAACTCGGCGATTTCTGCCAATGGCGCTTCTTTGATTTTCTTGACGCTCTTGTAATGCCGCAACAACTTCTCCTTCGCCACGGGGCCTATCCCTTTGACGGAATCGAGTTCCGAAACCAATTGGGTTTTGCTCCGCTTGTTGCGATGAAAGGTGATGCCGAATCGATGCGCTTCGTCGCGCAACTGTTGAATCAATTTCAGGCTCTCGGAATTTTTATCGAGATAGAGCGGGATGGAGTCATGCGGGAAATAGATTTCTTCCAACCGCTTTGCGATGCCGATAATCGAAATTGTTCCATACAAACCCAGCGCTTTCAACGCATCGGTGGCAGCGTGCAGCTGCCCCTTCCCCCCATCGATGACTACCAGTTGCGGGAACGCGCCTGTCTCTTCCGAAAGTCTTTTATACCGGCGAAACACCGTTTCGTACATCGACATGAAGTCGTCAGGCCCCTCCACGGTCTTGATGTTGAAATGCCGATAGTCTTTTGTCGACGGCTTCCCATCTTTGAACACGACGCAAGCCGACACCGGATTTGTTCCCTGGATATTCGAATTGTCGAAACACTCGATGTGCACAGGCAATTCTTTCAGGTGCAGGTCTTTTTGCAAGGTCTTTAAAATCCGCTGTCCGCGATTTTCGGGATACAGCTTTTCTGCCTGTTTTATTTGATCCATTTTATATTGCCTTGCATTCTTCTCCGACAACTCCAGTAGTTTCTTTTTGTCTCCTCGCTTGGGGATAACAAATTCAACATCCGGAATCTCGGCATCGGGCAGGAACGGGACGATGACTTCTGTGGCAGTGCTTCCGAAGCGGGTGCGCAATTCCACAATCCCCAACCCGAAGATTTCTTCGTCCGGTTCGTTCATCCTGGTTTTGTATTCGATGGTGTATCCCTGGACAATCATGCCCGACACGACATGCAGGTAATTGATGTAGCGCGATTGTTCGTTCGATTCAAAAGAAAACACATCCATGTCGTGCGTAGACGGATTGGCGACAATAGATTTTGAGCGGTAGTTCTCCAGCAGATGGTATTTTTCCTTGTACTTCTGCGCTTCTTCAAACCGCAACTCGGCAGAGAGGCGCATCATCTCGTCGTACAGCAGCTTGCTGACGTGATTGATGTTACCTTTCAACAGTTCCCGTATTGCCAGAATATTCCGGTCGTAGTCTGCTTCCGATTGGAAACCTTCGCATGGGCCCAAACAATTTTTGATATGATATTCCAAGCAGACCTTGATTTTGCCTTTCCGGATCGTCTCGTCATTCAAATAATAATGACAGGTACGCACGGGATACAAGCGCATGATCAACTGCAACATCAGCTTCATCGTCACCACGGAAGAATAAGGACCGTAATATGCCGATCCGTCCTTGACCATCTTTCTGGTTGCGTAAATCCGCGGGAAGGGTTCGTTGCGCACTACAATCCAAGGATACGACTTGTCGTCTTTGAGCATGATGTTATAACGAGGCTGGTGTTCTTTGATCAGGTTGTTCTCCAACAACAGCGCATCGCTCTCCGACCCCACCACAATGTACTTGATGTCCCTGATTTTTTTGACAAGTATCCGTGTCTTGGGAAGATCTTGGGTTTTATTGAAATACGACAGCACCCGCTTCTTTAGGTTTTTCGCTTTGCCTATATAGATGATCGTACCGTTTTCATCCAGGTAGAGATAGCAACCCGGACTCTCCGGGATCGTCGCGATGATTACCGACAAAGGTGTTTTTTGTTTTGCGGGCACATTCATTTGACTTCAATCTTCAGACAGGATAATGAATCAATGTGTCCAATTGGACATCAGGACTGAAAAGCGCTCGCCCTTTCAGGTCTTCGAGTTCGATGATGAAGTTGACAATGATTTGCTTGGGCTTGAACTTTTGCACCAGTCGGCAAGCAGCGAGCATGGTGCCGCCGGTCGCCAACAAATCATCGTGAAGTAATACGATGTCGTTTTCATTCAGGGCATCCTGATGAATCTGGATCGTATCGATGCCATATTCTTTTTCATAAGAATCTTCGTACGTCGCTGCCGGAAGTTTTCCTGCTTTTCGGATCGGCACAAATCCGGCATGCAGCCTTGTTGCCAATATCGGCCCCATGATGAATCCGCGGGATTCAATCCCGACCACCTTGGTGATATTCAGATTCTTATACATTTCGTACAAGGTGTCGGAAAGTTCCGTCAATAGCTCCGGATCTTTAAACAAGGTTGTTACATCTTTGAATTGGATACCCGGAATAGGAAAATCAGGCACGTTCCTGACAGCGTTTTTTAGTTTTGTAATGTTCATTATATCGTTTATTTTAAATTGTTCCACGTGGAACATTAATTTTACCTTCCCAACAACACCAATAAAACATTGATATCGTTTGGTGAAACTCCCGGAATACGTCCCGCTTGGGCGATGGTCTCCGGATTTATCATCGTTAACTTCTGTTTCGCTTCCGTTGAAAGCGACTGAATCGTTAGATAATCGAAGCGATCTTTGATCTTGATATTTTCTAAGCGATTGATCTTTTCTGCAACAATTTTCTCGCGTTGGATATAGCCATCATACTTGATAAGAATCTCGGCAGCTTCGATAATTTCATCCTTTCGATCGAAGATTTCATCCAACAGGGATTTCAATTCAGGAACAAAATCGGAAAGTTGCAAAATAGAGAGTTGCGGACGCGCAATCAGTTGAATAAGCCTGACATTGTTTTGTAAAACAGAAGTGCCTACGGTTTGCAACAAAGCATTGACCTGCGTAGCTTTGACAACATAATGCGAAGCAAACTCTATAATTCGATCGACGGCGTGCTTTTTCGATTGAAACAAATTAAAGCGGCGAGGATCGGCCAAACCTAAATCATAAGCATGTTCGGTCAGACGCATGTCGGCATTGTCTTGTCGCAATAAAATGCGGTATTCTGCACGTGAAGTGAACATTCGATAAGGTTCATCGACTCCTTTGGTCACCAAATCATCGATCAAAACGCCGATATACGCTTCATCGCGACGAAGCGTAAACGGAGAAGAGCGATGAACATTACAGTGCGCATTGATTCCAGCAATCAAGCCTTGCGCAGCCGCCTCCTCATAACCGGTTGTCCCATTGACTTGACCTGCGAAAAATAAATTTTTGATCAACTTTGTTTCCAAAGTATGCTGCAATTGCGTAGGCGGGAAAAAATCATATTCGATGGCATAACCGGGACGATAAATGCGCACATCGCGCAACGCAGGAATCTGCCGCAAGGCTTGCAATTGAACTTCAATTGGCATCGAAGAAGAAAACCCATTTAAATAGTATTCACAAGTATTTTCGCCTTCAGGTTCGAGAAACAGCTGATGCTGGGATTTATCGGCAAATGTCACGATTTTTGTTTCGATGCTGGGACAATAGCGCGGACCGATACTTTGAATCTGTCCATTATACAAAGGCGAACGGGAAAGATTGTGCCGTAATACTGCATGACAAGCATCGTTTGTATAAAGCGTGTGACATGGCAATTGGGACAATTTCATAGCATTGTGCATGAGATAAGAAAACTGATGAAAGTCATCCTCCCCGACTTGGGTCTGCGTCAATGAAAAATCGACGCTTCTGCCGTCAATTCGCACAGGAGTGCCGGTCTTCATACGATCGGAAACAAACCCAAGGGCGATTAACTGTGCAGTAAGCCCAATAGAGGCAGATTCAGAAATTCTTCCTCCATGCAATTGTGTTTCACCGATATGCAATACACCATTAAGAAATGTGCCTGCAGTCAAAATAACGGATTGCGCTGAAAAGTCAACATTCATTTGTGTTCTGACTCCACGCACCTCATTGTTCGTGATCAATAAAGAAATCACCTGATCCTGCCAGATAAATAAATTAGGAGTATTGTCAAGCATTTCTCTCCACTTACGATGAAAAAGCAAGCGATCGCATTGAGAACGGGGACTCCACATAGCGGGACCTTTCGAACGATTAAGCATACGAAATTGGATAGAAGTAGCGTCTGTGACAATGCCCATTTGTCCGCCGAGCGCATCGATCTCGCGTACAATCTGTCCCTTTGCAATTCCGCCAACAGCAGGATTGCAGCTCATTTGAGCAATCGTATTCATATCCATGGTGATCAATAGCGTCTTCGATCCGAGGTTGGCAGCGGCCGCGGCCGCTTCACACCCGGCATGACCGGCACCTACAACAATCACGTCATACTTAAAATCCATTTCGTCACATTCAGATATTTCGCTTCTATATAAAATACACCAAATTATAGAACAAGCAGCGCAAGTTCAACATTTTGCTGGATGTAGAATAAATAAAAGCCATGCAAAGTTACAATTAAATTGAGAATTGTCAAGAGAGAACGAGACTCAACTGATCGGGGCGATCGATAATCGTAGAAGCGCCGGATGAGACAAGTTCATTTCGTGTCCGAAATCCCCAAGTCGCCCCAACAGCAAACATGCCTGCAGCATGGGCGGTCATCATATCAATATTCGTATCGCCTAAGTAGAGACATTGGGAAGGAGGAGAACACATGGCATTGGCAAGAAAGAGCGCCGAAGCAGGATCCGGCTTCAACGGAAAACGTTCTGTAGCGCCTAGAATCGCATCAAAATGCCAAGAACTTAGCAGTTTTGTGCAAATTTTTTGGACGAGTTCATCGGCCTTATTAGAGAGAATCGACATGTGAATATGAAGAGTAGTTAATCGATTTAACAAGTCCGGGATTCCATCATAAAGCAAAGTCTTTTCAGCATAAGCTTTGCGATATTCATTGACCATAAAAGAGTGACATTCAGCAAGATGAGAGTCTGTCCGACGATCTTGAGGGAGGCACTGATAGACCAAATTTTTCAACCCACGCCCAACGAAATAATTGTATTCATCGTAGGAATAAGTAGGATAGTTGAAACGAAGCAATGTTCGGTTCATAGCGTCGGCAATATCGGCAAGCGAATTGATCAACGTACCATCCAAATCAAAAATGATGGCTTTAAAGTTCATTCTACAAATTTACGTAATTTGGAACGAAACTCCAAACACGTTCTTTATAGAGATTTGAAAATTCAAAATATTCCCGTACTTTTGTAATAAGAAACAACATCCTAATTATAAATGGTATTAAATTATATTTGGATAGGATTTTTCCTGATCGCTTTCGTTATCGGTCTGTGTAAGACGCTATTGTTTGGCGACATGAACGTCTTTACGGACATGATGAACGCGACATTCACGGCTGCGAAGACGTCATTTGAAATTGCCATCGGGCTTACCGGTACGTTGGCGTTGTGGCTGGGAATCATGAAGATAGGTGAAAAAGGCGGTTTGGTCAATTTCCTTGCACGCTTGGGAGCACCGCTGTTTAGCAGGATTTTTCCATCGATCCCGAAAGGACATCCCGCACTCGGCTCCATGCTGATGAACATCTCCGCCAACATGCTGAATCTGGACAATGCAGCAACACCAATGGGACTGAAAGCGATGGCAGAAATGCAGTCATTGAACACAAAAAAGGACACCGCGTCCGACCCGATGATCATGTTTTTGGTATTGAACGCCTCCGGAATGACAATCATTCCGATCACAATCATGCTATTCAGGGCACAAATGGGCGCAGCCAATCCGTCGGATATCTTTATTCCTCTACTGATTGCAACATCGATTGCCACTGTTGTAGGCCTGATTTATGTCTGTCTACGTCAGAAAATAAACTTGTTTGACAAGGTTGTAGCAGGTTTTATTGGAAGCATCTTTTTGTTGATTGCATTGATAGTCGCGGCGATTCATCAGTTACCGCAAGAAAAAGTATCAGTATTCTCCTCATTGGTTGCTAATATCATCTTATTCAGCATCATTGTCATCTTCATAATCTCCGGAGTTCGTAAAAAAATCAATGTGTACGAAGCATTTATAGAAGGCGCCAAAGACGGTTTCAAGACCGCCGTGATGATAATACCCTATTTGGTAGCCATCCTGGTGGGAATCGCGCTTTTCCGAACGTCCGGAGCGATGGATTTTCTGATTAACGGCCTGGGATCATTGGTGAAGCTATGTGGAATAAACAGCGATTTTGTGGCAGCCCTTCCGACAGCGTTCATGAAATCGCTGAGTGGAAGCGGAGCCCGAGGATTGATGCTCGATGCGATGCAGACCTACGGCGCAGATTCGTTTATTGGCAGGATGGCATGCATTTTTCAAGGATCGAGCGAGACGACGTTTTATATTGTAGCTGTATATTATGGTGCAGTCAATATCAAAAACACACGATATACCATCAGTGGAGCCTTGCTCGCCGACCTTTTCGGCGTGCTCACAGCGATCTTTGTATGTTATTTATTTTTTGGATAAAATCAAACACTAAAATTATGCAAATTATTGATGATAAGCTATTAAATAAAGTCTGTAAGTTAGCTGATGAAAGTCCTCGACAAAGAATGAACTACAATTTTCATCCGCAAGAATCAGATCCGTTCAACCGTTTGCTAAACGCGATGAATCCGGGAACGCAATTTCCGGTACACCGGCATGTGAATCCCGACAAAGACGAAAGTTTCCTTGTCTTACGAGGCAGTCTGGTAACTTACCTGTTTGACGAGGATGGAAATCTCATTTGTGAGAAAGAAATCAACCCAAAGAAGGGCATCTACGGCATGGATATCCCCGCAGGGGTGTGGCATACGTTTGTGGTGCAGGAGCCCGGCACGGTAGTGTATGAAGCGAAACAAGGGCCTTACGCACCTGTAACGCAGGAGAATATTGCACCGTGGCAACTGTCAGATAAGATCTGAAGACGATAGACACAACAATCGCAACAAAATATGGCAATTACATTTATTCCAAAGGACGTTAAGGTTCCTCGCATTATCAGACTAATGGAGGTTAAAGGGTGGATTAAACAAGTCGCCGGAAGTCATCAAAAGGAAATCGACTCCATCGCATTTGTTTTTTGTTCGGCAGAAGAAATACTTACAATCAACAAAAAATACCTGCAACATGATTATTATACCGATATCATTACGTTTGATTACAGTGAAGATAACAAGCTCAGCGGAGACGTTTTTCTTTCTCCGGAGATAATCAAGAGCAATGCTGCACAATATCACACCACATACAAAGAAGAACTCCTGCGGGTGATCATACACGGAATCCTCCACTTATGTGGATTTAACGATAAGGAATCGGTAGAACAAGGGGAAATGCGGGCGAAAGAAGATGAAGCGTTGAAAATGATTGCGTTATGATTCTAAGCCATTAAGCTTTTTCAATTTTTTAATTTCTAAATCAGAAATAGAATCTTGGTCTGCTTTATCATAGATAGTAAGAAGGTAAATATCAGTGTCTGACACACCGACAAGTACATTACAAGTGATAACTCTAGCACCTCCGCTTTTACCTTTACCTTTCGACTTGATTGACATCCGTATCTTGAAAGTATTCTTATCTAAAGGAATACCTACTTCAGGATTTTTACGTAATTCTTCAATAAAATCAGCAAGGTCTTGCTTAATGGAACGGTACTTTTTATAGAGATGTTTCAAACATCTTTCAAAATGTGTTGTTACAATAATGTTATAATTCATCTGGATTGTCTGGCAGTTCAGATAATAATTCTTCTACTGTTTTCTTTCGCTTTTTTCCTTCAATCATAAGACGTACATCGTGAAAGGCGTTGTTGAGGTCATGATAAAGCCAACTTGCTTTGGAATTTTGCGATGTGTTTTCAGCAATCATCGTATGTTGAGGGGATGATTTTAGACGAGCTTGGACCTGTAGAGACTGACAAAAATCAATAATTGAGTCTATTTTAGCACGTGTAATTCTACCATTGAGTATTAATTCCAGCATAATTTCGTAGTTATTAGTCAGTAGCAAAGATAAGAAAAATATTTAGCACTCGTTATAATTATAGGTCAATTTTACTTAAGTGTCTCCTTAATTATTTCACCGACGGTAGGATGCGGGAAAATCATGGATCGCAACGCTGCTGTTTTCAGCTTATGAGCGATGGCAATACCACCGATAACAATCAATTCGGACGCAGGATTGCCTAAAAGATGCATTCCAAGAATAGTATCATCATCTGAGATAAGGATTTTGCAAATACCGTTAGCTAGTTCGTTTTCTACAACAAATCGACCGGAATAGGACATAGGCAATTTTTTAACATGATAAGTAATTCCTTCTTTTTGAAGCATTTCTTCGGTTTTACCAACGCCAGCAATTTCAGGATCGGTATAAACAACAGATGGAACCGTTGTGTAATTGGCAGACCTGGAATGTCCGAGTATATGTTCTATTGCCGTTTCCGCTTCATGTACAGCAGTATGCGCCAACATCGAGAAACCGGTTATGTCGCCGCAAGCATAGATATTTGAGCGGGATGTTTGCATAAACTTATTCACTTTCAATCCATTATGTGTACGTTCCAATTGCATATTTTCCAGACCAAAGCCAGACAACACGGGTTTACGACCGATACACAGCAACAACTTTTCAGCGTGCAAAGGGGTTGTGATACCTGCATGCTCAAGTAGAACCCGACCAGATTCGATAGCAGTAACTTTAGTCTGTAAGTAGAACTGAACTCCTTTTTTGGCATATTCATTCCGTAAATGCGAGGCCAGCTCACAATCGAAGCCCGGCAGGATTTCATCGAGCATTTCAACTACAAGGACATTTGTGCCGATCGAATTGAAATAAGAAGCAAATTCCATACCGATGACTCCGCCGCCTATGATTAACAAAGATTCCGGAATCAGCTTGTTGTCAAGCGCTTCGCGACTGGTCCAAAACTCAGTTTCAGCCAGTCCTGGAATCGGCGGAATGACGGTTTCCGAGCCGGTGCAAAGCAATAATTTATGCGCGGTATAGTTAATTCCACTGCAAGCAATAGAAATTTCGTCATCCGTAGCAGATAACACTTCCGCATTTCCCATTACTTGATCAACTCCAGCATTTTGCAGTTTGTATTTAATGCCTGCAACGAGTTTACGAATGATTTTGTTTTTTCTGGAAAAAATCACAGCAGGATCGATGATAGTTGCATCGGAACGAACCCCATATTTTGAAGCGTCTTTCGCGTGAGTGAAAAGCTTCGCTGAATATAACAACGATTTAGTCGGAATACATCCCTCGTTAAGACATACGCCACCCAAAGCATTTTTCTCAAACAATACCGTCTTTAATCCGGACATTCCCGCTAACTCTGCGGCTGTATATCCGGCAGGGCCGCCGCCTATTATTGCCAAATCATAAATCATAATTATAAAAGTTATCTACTTGATAATAAAACCAAAAGAATAGAGCGTCCACAATTTGTTTCAACTACAAATAAAATTTGGTTACTTTTGCAAAAGTAATGAATAAATTTGGCTTAAGAGTTATAAATCAGAGATTCTTTATATGACACATCAATATGATTTTCTCGTCATTGGTTCCGGTATTGCAGGAATGAGTTTTGCACTCAAAGTAGCCGGGAAAGGAAAAGTAGCGATTATTTGTAAAACATCGTTAGAGGAGGCAAACACGTATTTTGCACAGGGAGGCATCGCTTCTGTGACTGCGCCTTTTGACGATTTTGAGAAACACATCGAGGACACTTTGATTGCAGGAGACTTCCTTTCGGACGCAAAAGTGGTGGAAAAAGTAGTGCGGGAAGCGCCTGTACAAATCGAAGAATTGATCCGTTGGGGCGTCGATTTTGACAAGGACGAGCAAGGAAATTTCGATCTCCACAAAGAAGGCGGCCATTCCGAATTTAGGATCTTGCACCACAAAGACACCACAGGCGCCGAAATACAAACAAGTTTGATTCGACGGGTTCGGAATCATCCGAATATAGATGTTTACGACTACCATTTTGCAATTGAAATACTGACACAGCATCATCTTGGAGAAAAAGTCACGCGTCATACGGAATCGATCGAATGTTATGGAGCATACATTTTGGACGAACATACAGAACTGATTCATACTTTTTTGTCGAAAGTGACGATGATCGCTACGGGGGGCATCGGCAGCATTTACCAGATTACCACAAATCCATTGGTCGCGACCGGCGACGGCATTGCGATGGTATACCGTGCCAAAGGTTTGGTAAAAGACATGGAATTTGTACAGTTTCATCCTACGGCACTATACAATCCGAAAGAACGACCATCGTTTCTGATTACCGAAGCCATGCGGGGGTACGGCGGTATTCTGAAGACAAAAAACGGTAAACCATTCATGCAGAAATACGACGCACGAGAATCGCTCGCCCCGCGCGACATCGTTGCACGCGCCATCGACACGGAGATGAAGAATCTCGGCGACGATTTCGTTTATTTGGATGTAACGCACAAAGAAGCCGAAGAAACGAAGAAACATTTCCCCAATATCTACGAAAAATGTTTGAGTGAAGGCATAGATATTACAAAAGATTTTATTCCGGTGGCACCTGCAGCGCACTATCTCTGCGGCGGTATCGTCGTTGACCAGGACGCGCATACCAGCATCAATCGGCTTTATGCTGCCGGTGAATGTTCCTGTACCGGTCTTCACGGCGCCAATCGACTGGCATCCAATTCGCTGATAGAAGCCATTGTTTATGCCGATTCTGCAGCCAAACATGCCAAACAGTTTATCAATCAATATGATTTCAATAAACAGATTCCACCGTGGAATGACGAAGGTACCTCGTTGCCGGAAGAAATGGTATTAATCACGCAGAGTGTGAAGGAAGTAGGAATGATCATGTCGAATTATGTAGGAATTGTACGATCCGACCTGCGGCTAAATCGCGCACTGGTACGTCTGGAAATCCTGTTTCGCGAAACTGAAAATTTATTTGCTCGTTCCACCGTATCGCGTGATATTTGTGAATTGCGTAATATCATCAATGTCGGTTACCTGGTCATCAAACAAGCGATGGAGCGAAAAGAAAGCCGTGGTTTACACTATACAATAGATTATCCGCATAAACAGTAGCATTCTGCCGCATTTTAAGGAAAAAGGAGGTACAATTGAAAAACTATACCTCCTTCTGTTCAAAAATGATAAAAGAAACTTTATCCTATTAATAATTGTTTTTTTTCGGTTCAAAATAGGCCTGGGGGTGTTCACATGCGGGACATACATTAGGAGCATTTTTTCCTTTGTGTACGAAACCGCAGTTTCGACATTGCCATTCTATTTCTTCTTCTTTTTTGAAAACCTCGTCTTTTTCGAGGTTGGACAACAATTTCCGGTACCGCTTTTCGTGCTCAGCTTCCACTTTTGCAATCATGCGGAAAGTGGTTGAGATTTGCGGGAATCCTTCTTCTTTGGCGATCTCAGCAAATTCACGATAGAGGACATCCCATTCCTCTAATTCTCCATCTGCAGCTGCAAGCAGATTCTGCGCGGTGGTGCCGATAATTCCTGCCGGATAGCTGGCTGTAATTTCGAGCGGACCGCCTTCAAGATATTTGAAAAACCGTTTAGCATGTTCTTTTTCTTGTTCGGCAGTTTCGAGAAAAACGCCTGCAATTTGTTCGTACCCTTCTTTTTTTGCTTGACTGGCGAAGAAAGTATATCTACTTCGAGCCTGACTTTCGCCGGCAAATGATTTCAACAGATTTTGTTCTGTTTTCGTGCCTTTAACACTTTTCTGTTCCATAAACTTTTACTATTAAATTATTAACTACTGATAATTATAAATACATTCTATTATTTAGTTATTAAACACAGAACAATAAAAATTGTTCGCAATAATGGGTACAAATATAACATTGTTTTCTAATTTTGCATTCTGAAATAGATTTGATCAATACGAAAAATTATAATTTTTATAGAGTATGCAATTATCTGGAATAAATTTGAACACGGACTTCAAGCCAAAACTCCTTTATTCGTTGAAAAACTATTCAAGAAAAAAGTTCTTATCAGACTTGATGGCCGGAATTATTGTAGGAATCGTAGCATTGCCATTGGCGATTGCATTTGGTATCGCATCGGGAGTCAGTCCGGAAAAGGGATTGATCACGGCCATTATTGCAGGGTTTATTATTTCTTTTTTAGGCGGTAGCTCTGTACAAATCGGCGGGCCGACAGGCGCTTTTATCATCATTGTTTATGGCGTCATCCAACAGTTTGGATTTGAGGGCTTAGCCATTGCAACGGTCATCGCGGGTGCAATGTTGATATTGATGGGAATCATGAAATTGGGAACAATCATCAAATTCATGCCCTACCCCATTATTGTCGGATTTACGAGCGGTATTGCATTGACAATATTTTCCACACAAATGAAAGATTTGTTCGGCCTGACGATGGCTACAGTGCCTTCTGACTTTATTTCAAAATGGATAGCATATATAAAAGCCTTTCCAAGCATCCATATAGGATCGGCGGTGACGGGAATTGCCAGCATTCTGATCATCATTTACGCATCTAAGTTTATAAAAAAAATACCCGGATCGTTGATTGCCATTATTATCATGACCGTTGTGGTGTACATCTTGAAGCATTTTTGCGGCATCAGTGGTATTGAAACCATCGGCGACCGTTTTGAAATCAACGCCTCCCTTCCCGACCCCATCACAATTCCCATCAATTTCAATACCATCAATCTGTTGTTTCCTACCGCTTTCACCATCGCGATGCTGTGTGCGATCGAATCATTGCTTTCGGCTACCGTTGCCGACGGCGTGACGGGCGATCGGCACAATTCCAATACAGAGCTGATAGCGCAAGGCGTGGCAAATATGGTGACGCCGATATTCGGAGGAATTCCCGCTACAGGCGCCATCGCTCGCACTATGACCAATATCAATAATGGAGGAAAAACCCCGATGGCAGGCATCATCCACGCGGTGATACTGTTGTTGATTTTGTTGTTTTTAGGTCCGCTTACCAAGCACATTCCAATGGCATGTTTGGCAGGAGTTTTGATTATTGTTTCTTATAATATGAGTGAATGGCGGACCTTCAGGTCGTTACTTAAGAACCCAAAATCGGATGTGATCGTATTGGTTACCACTTTCTTTTTGACGGTATTTTTTGATTTGACTATTGCGATCGAAACAGGATTACTGATAGCTATGTTATTGTTTATGCGACGTGTATCAGAAACTTCTCAAATTTCAATTATTAAAAATGAACTGGACATGAAGACTGATGCAGAAAAGACGGTTGACAACGATAAATTGAGTTTGCCTAAATATGTAGAAGTATACGAGATAGAAGGACCGTTTTTCTTCGGAATTGCCAATAAATTCGACGAAAGCATGAAGCAAATCAATCGGGAAAAAGCCAAAATCCGTATTATCCGTATGCGTAAAGTTCCCTTTATGGACTCCACCGGCTTGCACAACCTTGAGAGTTTATATCGGTTATCAAAAAAAGAAGGTATTCAACTCGTCTTGTCCGGAGTTAATGAAAAAATCCGTGCAATGATGGATAAATCCGGCTTTTCGGACAAAGTAGGACACGACAATATTTGCAGCGATATCAATAAAGCATTAGCGAGAGCAAATACTTTATTGCAATAATAAAAAATATACGATTGAAAGAGATTAAAGTCCCAGTCGATTCGAAATTTCGAGCATTCGCCGGATGGGTTTCTCTGCTTTTTGCCTGACAGTTTCATCAACAATAATTTCGGGCGTTTCGTCTCGTAAGCAACGATAGAGTTTTTCCATCGTATTGAGACGCATAAAACTACATTCGTTGCAGGCACAAGTACTATCGTTCGGAGGAGCCGGAATAAACAATTTATCAGGACATTGCTTTTGCATCTCGTGTAAAATTCCTGATTCGGTGGCAACAATAAACGCTTTAGCCGGAGAAGTGACCGCAAATTTCAATAAAGAGGAAGTAGAACCGATATGGTCGGCGAATTTCAACAAGGCGCTTTTACATTCTGGATGAGCCAATACCGATGCTTGCGGATAAGTTTTCTTCAACTCCAAGATTCTTTCGATCGAAAACTGTTCATGTACATGACAGGCGCCATCCCACAAAACCATATTGCGACCGGTAATGCTATTGATATAATTTCCAAGATTGCGATCCGGTCCGAAAATGATTGGCATTGATTTGGGAAAACTCTCAACGATCTGGTATGCATTGGTTGAAGTGACAACCACGTCGGTCAATGCTTTGATGGCAGCAGAGGTATTGACATATGAAATGACTGTATGGTTCGGATATTGCGCCAGAAACGCTTCGAATTGATCGACAGGGCAACTGTCAGCCAGCGAACAACCGGCATCGCTGTCGGGGATAAAAACCCGCTTTTCGGGGCAAAGAATCTTGGCAGTTTCCCCCATAAAATGGACGCCGCAAAGGACAATGACGTCCGCTTGCGTCCGAGAAGCCCATTGTGCCAAAGCAAGACTGTCGCCAACGAAATCCGCAATATCTTGTATATCATTGGTTTGATAATAGTGTGCAAGAATGATTGCATTTTTTTTCGATTTCAGTTTCTCGATCGCTTGTTTGTAGTCTGTATTTTTCAAACCTGAAGTTTTTATATTCATACGTCAATAATTTGTTTTTAAAAGATCGTATGGAACTCGCATGTCTTTATTGTCATCAACTTGAATTTTTTAAAATCCAGCTTGTTTCATACAATATATAATATATATCTATTTAAATTTAAAATTAAAGATGTTGATTATTATTATCTGTTGAAAACGTTAAGAAATATTCGTCGAATAATTTGCTTTTTTCGTTATTAAAACAAACAAATAAATTGTGTTTAATTTATCAACAACCATTGTCTTTATAAATGAATGAATAAACTATTTTACAAACTTATTCACCGGTTTGTTGATAAAATACAAAGTTAAAAACTTTATTTTTGAAAAACGAATTTTTTTGTGTAAAACATTATTTATAATCAACTCAAAAAAAATAATATTTATCTATAAAAAATCCGATTTCTTCGCTTGTATTATTATTTTATTAAGTTTCAAGTATAATTATCAAAATAGAATTAACCGGTATTCACGAATTATTAACAAGCATTCTTATTTTAGGTAAGATGGAAGATGTAGGAAGTGGGGTTTTTAAAATAAATGAGCGCAGGAACTGTTGAAACTTATTGGATTCTCGGCTCTCGCAAAGCCTGTAAACAATAAGCAACAGATACCTACGCTTATTATTCGGTATATACCATATACTTATCATAAGACGTAGGCGTCGTTGCTATCACCCTTTACAGTTCAAACATTTGCGAGATTGAGAATCGGGATATATCTAACGCTTACGTTTTCAAAATGTTCTTTTCGGCGTATGAATTAACATACGCTACGAAAATTACGGCAAAGTTATATAAAGAAATGGAATCTCTATCATAAATAGATAAAATTTTTTAGGGAATTGAAAAATAATTTGCTTTTTCGACAAAAAATAAAGGAATCTACCCATTTTCTACTCTATGAGGAGGTTTTTCGCATGTCATACGAGATACTTTCGCCAGTAATCCATGATGGGCGAGGTGGCGGCGAATCCCAAGGATTGGTAGAGGTGACGAGCGGCGATGTTGTCTTCCCTCACTTCGAGGGTAATGCGGCTACAAAGACGGTTTTTCGCCAGCTCGATAACGGACTCCATCAACCGTTTGCCGACCCTTTTGCCGCGGTATGCTTTCAACACGATGATATCGTGGATGTTGATCATTGGGCGAACGGAGAAAGTAGAGAAATTCTCGAAAGCCACCAGCATCCCGCAGCGGACGCCTTGCAAAACCGCCAGTATGACAATCGATTTCGGGTGTTGTTGCAAAGCTTCCAACAGTTGTTGTTGTTGCGAGCAGTCGAGTGGGGTGCCTCCTCCCATCTCATCATCGATATAGGCGTTTATCAATGTTGCGACGGCATTTCGGTCGTCGTGGTTGTTGTAATCGCAAAGGTGAATGGTGATGTTGTTTGTTTGCATAGGCTATTCTTTTTCACAAAAGTAACGTTATTCTTCATTCGAGCGACGCCGAAACAGAAAAATTTTTAATTTATTTGTATCTTTACCCTCAAAATAGCAACTATCCTCACATTGTATTTATGGAAACGAAGATTGTCAATGCCGGTCTTAATCGCTTGATTCCGATAGCAGCGGAACTGTTCGCTTCGGAAGTGCCTTTGTTGGGTATTGTGTCGGCCGGATTTCCTTCCGAAGCTTTCAATTATACTGAAGAAAGCATTGATTTCAACCGCATGCTCATCAAGCACCGCGAGACCACTTTTTGTTTGTGGGCAGGAGGCGACAGCATGCGAGGCGACGGCATTTTCAAAGGAGATTTGCTCGTTGTTGACAAGCTGGAAGAGCCATACGACAATTCAATCGTGATATTTTCCATCGGTGGAGAATTTACCCTCAAGCGACTGAAATATCATGCCAACTATGTGGAGTTGCTGTCTTCCAATCCGGAAATGGAATCAATCATTGTGCGCGAAGGCGAAGAATTGAAACGTTGGGGTGTGCTGAGGTTTGTCATAAAAAAGTTTTAATCATGTTTGCCCTTGTCGATTGCAACAATTTTTTCGTTTCCTGCGAACGGGTGTTTGATTCTCGTCTCGAAGGAAAACCGGTGATTGTGCTCTCGAACAACGACGGCTGCGCGATCGCTCGCAGTAATGAAGCAAAAGCGCTCGGCATAAAAATGGGCGCAAATTATTTTGAGATTGAGGAACTTTGCAAGAAACATGATGTACAAGTTTTTTCGACCAATTTTGTACTCTATGCCGATATGTCGTTAAGGGTGAGAGGCTTGCTTGCGAAATTCTGTCCGGAGATTGAAGATTATTCCATTGACGAGTCATTCCTTGATTTTTCGGGATTTGAACAGTATTTTGACCTGAAAACCTATTGTAGCCGGATTGCCAAGACTGTGAAGCAAGGGACTGGAATTCCAGTCAGTATCGGGGTAGCGCCCACCAAAACGCTGGCCAAGATTGCCAGTAGATTTGCCAAGAAATACAGCGGCTACAAGGATGTTTGTATTATTGACAGCGAAGAAAAACGAACAAAGGCATTGCAACGATGTGCCATCGGCGATGTTTGGGGAATCGGTCGTCGTTATACCAAACGCCTGTTGGCCATGAATATCACTACGGCGTATGATTTTACACAACTGTCACGGGCATGGGTGCGAAAAAATATGGCGGTCACAGGCGAACGCACTTACCGGGAGCTGTTGGGCGAGTCATGCGTCAAAATGGAGACAATCGAACCTGACAGACAGACAATTATGGTGTCGCGATCTTTTGGTAAAATGATTGGTGATTACGCGACGCTGAGTGAGGCTGTCGCGACCTATACCGGTATGGGGGCCGCTAAATTACGGAAGCAAAAATCTTGCGCTAAAGCGGTTTTGGTTTTCATCCACACCAATCATTTCCGAGCAGATTTGCCGCAATACAGTCGCCATATTGTTGTAACCTTGCCGGTGGCGTCCAATTCCACACCCGAATTGTTGCATTATGCGCTCGAAGGCTTAAAAAACATCTTTCAGCCGCAATTTCTATATAAAAAAGCAGGCGTGATGATGATGGAAATTGTGCCGGAAAATGCTGTTCAAGGCAATCTGTTCGACAAGATCGACCGGGTAAAACATCATGACCTGATGAAAGTGCTTGATTCCGTCAATGAGAAATATGGACGCAATACGCTGAAATTTGCAGTCATGGGCGATGGTAAAGCATGGAAAATCAAGCAAGAACGCCTCTCTCCCTGCTACACAACACGCCTCTTGGATTTTCCGGTAACGAAAAGTTAAATGCCTTTATTGACTAAGTTGCCAACAAGTTTTTTTCTTCCTGCACGTTTATCTCCATATATGATATTCCTTTCCGCCTGCGGCAATGTCAGTTAAGGCTTTTTTCAGTTTTCTGAGACTTTTATTTTCCAAGTCAGATATATTATATACGCCAAAAGTCTGGTAAAACTTGACTATGGGGTCGGAGTTAGCCACTCCGCACCAAGGAAGCCATGCCTTGACAGATGAAAACG
>JAISUK010000075.1 GCA_031272075.1 Dysgonamonadaceae bacterium | reverse complement strand
TTGACCATTAAAAGTTATAACCCTGATTACAATGTTTATAACTTGGGATTCCCTAACGAAGAAGTGCGATTAGGCTTTATGAAAAATCTGTTGCCCGCATACATGCCTGCCGACATCAGGAAGCGCTCGCGCAAATCGACGCCAAAGACTACGCCATCCCCTACGCTGCCGACCACCGCAAAATTGTGAAAGTCGGCGTGGAGTTTTCGGTTGCAGAAGGAGGGGTGAAACGGTGGATTTATGAATAACGCTTGTTCATCAGCATAAAATCCAACTGCTTCCGCTCTAAGTTGGCGCGGGCGACCTTGATTGTGAGCGAATCGCCCAATTGATAGCGGAACTTGTTGCGTCGACCGATCAGGCAATAATTTTTCTCATCAAATTCATAATAGTCATCGTCAAGATCACGGATAGGAACCATTCCCTCGCATTTGTTTTCATTGATTTCAACATATAAGCCCCATTCCGTCACGCCGGAGATGACGCCTTCGAAGACCATACCCAGTTTATCTGCCATAAATTCTACCTGTTTGTATTTGATGGAAGCACGTTCGGCAGTTGCTGCCAAGTTTTCCATGGCCGACGAATGTTTACATTCTTCTTCCAGCTTATCTTCCGAAACAGTACGCCCGCCCGACAAGTAGCGTTCCAGCAGCCGGTGAACCATCATGTCGGGATACCGTCGGATCGGGGAAGTAAAATGTGTGTAGTAGTCGAACGCCAGTCCGTAATGTCCAATGTTATGTGTAGAATACTGCGCTTTTGCCATGGCGCGCACGGCGACTGTCTCAATGAGGTTTTGTTCTTTTTTCCCTTGCACGTCGTCAAGTAAGCGATTGATTCCTTTAGAGATATCCGCATTAGTCCCTTTGATTTTTAATTTATAGCCGAAACGACGGATAAATTCCGAGAAATTCTCCATCTTCTGCGGATCTGGCAAGTCGTGAATACGATATACGAAGGCTTTTGGGCGTTTCAATCCGGATTTTTTCCCGATAGCCTGCGCCACCGTCTTATTTGCTAACAGCATAAATTCCTCGATCAGTTTATTGGCATCTTTCGATTCTTTGAAATAGACGCGGACAGGTTTCCCTGCCTGATCGAGATCAAAAGCCATTTCATACCGGTCGAAGTTGATAGCTCCTGCGGCAAACCTTTCTTTGCGGAGTTTCTTCGCCAGGATGTCGAGTGTATGCAGTTCGTTTTGAAAATCGCCTACGCCGGTTTCTAGCACTGTCTGTGCTTCTTCGTATGCAAACCTGCGATTGGAATGAATGATGGTCTTCCGGATACGGTAATTCACCACTTTTGCTGCTTCGGTGAGCTCAAAAATCACCGAAAAGCACAATTTGTCTTCATCAGGACGGAGTGAGCAGAGTTGATTACACAAGACTTCCGGCAACATCGGGACGGTGCGGTCAACCAGGTAGACGGAAGTGGCTCGCTGCGAGGCTTCTTTGTCGATCACATCTCCAGGTTTTACGTAATAGGTTACGTCTGCAATGTGCACACCGACTTCCCACAGATTATCCTTGAGTTTGCGGATCGAGAGGGCGTCGTCGAAGTCTTTGGCGTCCTTTGGGTCGATCGTGAAAGTCGGAATTCCACGAAAATCTTCCCTGTCTCGGAGGGCTTGTTCGGGAATCAGCGTCGGAATTTTGCCCGCCGCTTTTTCGATGGCTTCGGGATAAGTGTAAGGCAACCCAAATTCGGCCAGGATGGCGTGCATCTCCGTGTCGTTATTTCCTGCATCTCCGAGGATGTCGACAACTTTGCCGATGGGGTTTTTAGCCTGTTCCGGCCATTCGAGAATCTTGACCAGCGCTTTTTGACCATTCTTCCCGTTTTTCAGTTTTTCTTTCGGAATAAAAATATCATTCGACAGGATTTTGTTATCCACGATGAGGAAAGCGAAAGATTTTTCTACTTTCAGTGTCCCCACAAAGGTCTGTTGCCGTCGTTCGAGGATTTCCAGCACTTCGGCTTCCGGCTCGTGTCCTTTCCGTTTGGCGAACATCTGCACCCGCACTTTGTCGCCGTTCATGGCGTGCATGGAATTTCGTTCGGCCACAAACACAGGATTGCCGCTATCGTTGGGGATGAAAGCATTTTTGCCGTTTGAGCGACGTTCAAATGTTCCTTCTGCAATCAGTCCTAAGCCGTTCAAGCGGTATTTGCCGCGTTGTTCTTCAATCAGAAAATCATCTTCCTGAAGCTGTTCCAGCAGTTCCGCAACCACCAGTTTGTTGGAATGAGTGGCAGCTCCAATTTCGTGACTGACCTGCTTATAGTTCAGACATTCTTTAGGATAAGTATTAAACAGATTGACAATTCGATGAAGCAATTCTTGCGTCTTCAGGTGGCTACCGGATTTATTCCCTTTTATTTTTGTTTTTACCATACTTCTATGCATATTTTGCTGCAAAGATACGAATGTTTATTGAGAATAACGATGATTGGACCGAAGGATTAAGGTTGCTGATATAAATTCAGGCCCTTTCGGGTTACCATCCTTCCAATGCATCCATTTCATTTCGCAATGCCATCAGTTCGGATTTTAGATTTTCCAGGCGAGATATAAGTTCCTCATTTTTCGCGACTTCTTCTTTGTTTTCTTTCAACCGTTTGGTTGCACCGGCAAGCGTCATGCCCTTGCGTTTCACCAAATTGTAAATCAGTCGTATGGCTTCTATATCTTCTTTTTTGTATTGTCGTGTTCCTTTGGCAGTTTTTGTTGGATTCACCGAAGGGAATTTTTTTTCCCAATAGCGCAGCAACGATTCGTTGACATTGAACATGTCGGCGACTTCCCTGATGGAATAATAGATTTTTTCTTGTTTGAATGTTTTCATACGTCAATAATTTTTTTTAAGGGTCGTATGGAACTCGCATGTCATTATTGTCATCAACTTGGATGTTTGAAAATCATGCTCGTTTCATTAATTATGTGGTTTCCGCGTTAATCCATCACCTGTCCGTGGTTTTCCGCAATCTCAAACATACGGTTATATTCTTCCGGTGAAAGGTCCATAAAATAGTAATTGGCGGGATTGTCATGTTGTCCCCTCACGATCACTTCGTAATGCAGGTGCGGGCCTGTCGACCGTCCGGTATTTCCCAGCGTGGCAATCACTTCTCCTCGATATACTTTTTGGCCTTCCCTCACCAGGATTTTTTCGCAATGGCCGTAAAGTGTCTTGTATCCATATCCATGATCCACGATCACACAATTGCCGTAGCCCTGGTTTCGTTTGGCAAGTTCTACCACCCCGTCGCCTGTAACGTAGATATTCGTGCCGATTTTAGCGTTAAAATCCATGCCTGCATGAAAACGAGGCGTGCGGTAGAAGGGGTCGATACGCATCCCGTAACCCGAAGCAGTACGTGTCAGGTCTTTATTGGAGATCGGTTGGATGGCAGGGATGCACTTCAGACGATTTTCCTGAGATTTTATCAACTCTTCAATTTCGTCGAAGGAATTTGATTGCACATACAATTGTTTGGCGATAACATCTAACTTTTTGGTGGCGGAAATAAGCAATTCCGACTTGGGCATATTCATCAAATCTTCGTAGCGGTTGGTGCCGCCGAACCCCGGTTTGCGAATCGACATTGGAATCGGATCTGCATGAAAAATCGCGCGATATAATTTATTGTCCCGTTGCTGCAGGTCGTCCATGATTTTTTGCGTTTCATCCAAACGACGAATCAAGACTTCATATTGCGTCTGCAATAATTTATTGTCTTTCCTCAATTGCTGTTCCATGGGCGAATCGAGCACATACATGGCGAGGAAAAACAAGGCGATACCGACTACGATTCCGATAATCAGATGCCTGAAGACGATCCAGACGCGCTGTTTCCATGACAAAAAAACGCGTTCGTAATTCAGTGACTGGGGATTATACCTGTAAAAAATCTTACTCATGAAGTAAAAATCGACATTCTTTGCGCAAAAATAATTTATTTACCTTACTTTTGCAAGCTATTTCTAAACTTTTAAGTTTAATTTAAGATTATGACAGCAAAAGAAATAAGACAGTCGTTCAAAGATTTTTTTGAAAGCAAACAGCATAAAATCGTGCCGTCGGCCCCGATGGTCATCAAGGGCGACCCCACGCTGATGTTCACAAATGCGGGTATGAACCAGTTTAAAGACGTCATTCTCGGCAATTCGCCCATCAAATATCCGCGCGTCGCCGACTCGCAGAAATGCCTGCGCGTATCGGGCAAACACAACGACCTCGAAGAAGTCGGACACGACACTTACCATCACACAATGTTTGAAATGCTCGGCAACTGGTCGTTTGGCGACTATTTCAAAAAAGAAGCAATCGCTTGGGCTTGGGAATACCTGACCGAAGTTCTGAAATTGGACAAAGACCGGTTTTATGTTACGGTTTTTGAGGGTTCGCCCGCCGAAAAATTAGATAGAGACAACGAAGCCGCCGAGATCTGGGCGCAATTCGTCCCCGCCGACCGTATCCTCAACGGCAGCAAGAAAGATAATTTCTGGGAAATGGGCGACACCGGCCCTTGCGGTCCCTGCTCCGA
>JAISUK010000074.1 GCA_031272075.1 Dysgonamonadaceae bacterium | reverse complement strand
AAAATCAGCGCAGCGATTTACATTCTTTTACAATATTTAAGGTCACATTGCGGATTGGGGGTATTATTTCGTTACGGATTATCGCCGGTTGAGACGGTGCGTGCAAGAGACGGTGCATGAACCGTCTCTACGTTATTGATTAAAAGAAAGAACCTCTTTTTGGATGTGATTTTATCGGCGAGAGTGAAAATAATTCTCTCTGCTCGTAATTTGTTTTGATTGTTTTATTATTTTTGCACATGGAAAAAGACACAGGGTAGATAATTCAATAAAGAAAAATGGGTAAGAAAATTTTATAATTTTAAAATCAAAAATATGACTAATCAAGAAATTTTAGCGGAAGTTCAAGAAATTTTCCGCGATGTTCTCGACAACGAAAAAATCGTTCTAACAGAGGAAATAACCGCCAATGATATAGAAGAATGGGATTCACTTACTCATATTCAACTGATTGTTGCAGAAGAAAAACATTTCAAAATCAAATTCCAGTCTAAAGAAATACTCTCTTGGAAAAACGTAGGCGAGATGCTTGACAGCATCAGGTTAAAACTCCAATAGCTTTCAGTAATTATTCGTTTGTGTGTATTACGAAGATTTTATGTTATCTTTGTATTTCAGTTCGGCGGGTTTTTGCTGCCGAGCGAGGTACTAAAAATATGTATATGGCAAAAATAACAGGAACTGTAGTTGTGAATAGCGAGCGGTGTAAAGGATGTAATCTTTGTGTGGTCGCCTGTCCGACGAAAGTAATGGAATTGGGAAAGGAAGTGAATAGCAAAGGATATCATTATGCCCGGATGAACGATTCGGACGATTGTATCGGATGTGCAAGTTGCGGCTATGTTTGCCCGGACGGTTGTATCACAGTTTATAAAGTAAAATTGTAACCATGGTGGAAGAAGTAAAATTGATGAAAGGAAACGAAGCGATCGCACATGCGGCGATTCGTTATGGAGCGGACGGCTATTTCGGTTATCCGATCACGCCGCAATCGGAAATCATGGAAACATTGATGGAAGAAGCGCCTTGGGAGACGACCGGCATGGTGGTGCTCCAGGCGGAAAGCGAAGTGGCGGCGATCAACATGGTCTATGGCGGCGCCGCATGCGGGAAACGCGTGATGACATCTTCTTCAAGTCCGGGAATCAGCCTGAAACAGGAGGGGATCTCTTACATGGCGGGCGCGGAACTTCCGGCATTGATTGTGAATGTGATGCGGGGCGGCCCCGGACTTGGCACCATCCAGCCCAGTCAGGCGGATTATTTTCAGACCGTCAAAGGGGGCGGGCATGGCGATTACAGGCTGATAACACTGGCGCCTGCTTCTGTCCAGGAAATGGCCGATCATGTAGCGTTGGGATTCGACCTGGCATTCAAATACAACAATCCGGCGATGATTCTCGCAGATGGGGTCATCGGTCAAATGATGGAAAAAGTAATCCTTCCGGATTTTCGTCCCCGAAAGACCGAGGCGGAGATCCGTGCCGAACAGCCGTGGGCGACTCTCGGCAAGCCGAAAGGACGCAAACCGAACATCATCACCTCGTTGGAACTGGATTCGCATATCATGGAACGCAATAACCTTCGCTTTCAGGAAAAATACAGGAAAATAGAAGCCAATGAAGTGCTGTACGAAGAATTGCTGTGTGCAGATGCGGATTACCTGATTGTCGCATTCGGTTCGGCGGCGCGAATCTGTCAGAAAACCGTCGAACTGGCTCGTGCCGAAGGCATCAAAGTCGGCCTTTTCCGTCCGATCACGTTGTGGCCATTCCCCTCCGTGGCGTTGAAAAAATACGCTGAAAAAATCAAGGGCATTTTGACTGTCGAACTGAACGCCGGGCAGATGGTGGAAGATATTAAATTGTCGGTCGAATGTAAAGTGCCTGTCCACTTTTTCGGACGACTGGGCGGCATTGTTCCCACGCCCGACGAAGCATTGAAAGCGCTGAAAGCGATGTTGTAATTAATTAACAGGAAGAAAAAAGATGAAACGAGCATGATTTTCAAACATCCAAGTTGATGACGATAATGACATGCGAGTTCCATACGACCTAAAATAATATTGACGTATGAATAGAATGGAAATGATAAAACCGGAAAATCTGGTCTATACCAAACCGAGACTGATGAACGACAATCCGATGCACTATTGCCCGGGTTGCAGTCACGGCGTAATCCATAAATTGGTTGCCGAAGTGATTGACGAAATGGGGCTGGAAGAACAAACCATTGGAATCGCCCCAGTAGGATGTGCAGTTTTTGCTTATAATTACATCGATATCGATTGGCAAGAAGCTGCGCACGGTCGCGCTCCGGCGCTGGCTACCGCCGTCAAACGGCTCAATCCCGACAAAATGGTGTTCACCTATCAAGGCGATGGCGATTTGGCGGCCATCGGTACTGCGGAAACCATCCACGCCTGCAATCGCGGCGAAAATATCGTCATCATTTTTGTAAATAATGCCATATATGGTATGACCGGCGGTCAGATGGCTCCGACAACCTTGTTGAATATGAAAACGGCAACCTGTCCGTTCGGACGAAACGAACAACTGAACGGTTACCCGTTGAAAATCGCGGATCTGCTGGCGCAATTAGACGGAACCTGTCTGGTGACACGCCAGACCGTCCATTCGGCGCCGGCCATCAAGAAAGCCAAACGTATGTTGCGACGCGCATTCGAAAATTCCATGGCGAAAAAAGGGACTTCCGTGGTTGAATTTGTTTCTACCTGCGTTTCAGGTTGGAAAATGACGCCCGAACAAGCGAATGAATGGATGATGGAAAATATGTGCGAGAAATATCCGCTGGGAGAATTGAAAGATATCTAAATTATTGACTTATGAAACAAGAAATTATAATAGCCGGATTTGGCGGACAAGGCGTACTTTCGATGGGGAAAATCCTCGCCTATTCGGGATTGATGGAAGATAAAGAAGTCTGCTGGTTCCCCTCTTACGGACCCGAACAGCGTGGCGGAACAGCGAATGTCACCGTCATCCTGAGTGATGAAAAGATTTCTTCACCCGTGTTGAATGAATACGATATCGCCATTATCCTGAATCAACCGTCGCTGGATAAGTTTGAAAAGGCTGTGAAAAAGGGCGGAATCCTGATTTTTGACGATTATGGCATCATCCATGCTCCCACAAGAAAAGACATCCGAATCTTCAAAATCGATGCGATGAACACTGCGGTGTCGGAAGGATATGAGAAAGCGTTCAATATGATTGTGCTTGGCGGGATGTTGAAACTTTCCCCCATCGTAAGCCTGGAAAGCGTGATGCGCGGACTGAAAAAATCGCTCCCCGAACGGCATCATAAATTGTTGCCTATCAACGAAAAAGCCATTCTGAAAGGGATGGAGATTATCCAAGAAACGTGATCTTTTGCCGGATTGAAGCAATTCCTCTTCATATTATGCATTGCTGTTTTCGGCAATCTTTCTGTTTACGGACAGGAACCTGAAATGCCAGAACAAACTTCCACAGAGCTAAAATCTTTAGAATTGCCTGATTCGTTGAACGTGCCGACAGTCATGCCCGACACTGCCCACATGCGCCAAAGAATGATGGCTTCGATGGGCATGCCCGAAAATCTGATCGATACCACGCAACGGATTGCCTATTGGCGGATTACCAAACGAACGGGTGAGATTGTGCTCGGAAATCCGGATACTTTGCTGACGGATTATCCCAACCGGACACATGCAGATGGCATGTCGGTCGCTGTGGCTTATGCCGGAAATCTGGGTCAGCCGCTGGAATCGCGTGTCTATTTCGATCGTCCGGATCGCTCGGATTTTATGTTTGCCGATCCGTATTATTACTACGCTTTTGCTCCGGAAAAACACAATTATGTCAACACGAAAATCCCATTTTCCAATCTTACTTACCAAACTGCCGGCAGTCGAGAGAACAAAGAGGAGCGGTTGTTGGGCGCATTGTCTATCAATTTCGGTAAAAAACTGAATGTCGGAATGGATGTGAACTATCTATACGCCAGAGGGTTCTACAACTCTCAGGCAGCCAAACGCATGGATTGGGACCTCTACGGCAGTTATATTGCCGACAGACACCAGGTGCATGCTTTTATCAATCCTTTCAACGCTACCAATGCGGAAAATGGCGGCATCTCCGACGATTTGTGGATTACCGACCCCATCCGGGTCTCCAATTCGAAAGTGCAGACACGGAATATCCCGACGCTTTATTCCTATACCTGGAACCGGCTGAAAGGCACGGAATATTTCCTGAATTATCGTTATAATTTGGGTTTTGAAAGGGAAACGGAAAAAGTGGATTCGCTCGGAGAGACAGTAACGCAGTTTATTCCGGTGTCAAGCATTATTTTTACCTTCAATTATGGAACCAGGTTCCGGAAGTTTAATACGACCGACAGCAACGAAATTGACCCGGTATACGGCAATCGCGATTATTGGGGAACCGGCCTGGCGGCAAACGATTCTACCTCTTATTGGTATCTGAATAATACCCTGGGGCTTTCACTCCGCGAAGGGTTTAGCGAATGGGCAAAATTTGATCTAACAGCGTTTCTTACGCAGAAAAATCGAAAATATACCTTGCCCGCCGATTCGGTCTCGAACGCAGATATCTCACAGGAATCGACCTATATCGGCGGGGAAATTGCGAAACGAACCGGCGAAATCCTGCGATATGACGCGCAGGCCGAATTTGGTGTTGTGGGATATAATCTGGGCGATTTCCAGCTCTCCGGGAAAATTGAAACCCGTATTCCGCTGTTCCAGGATACGGTTTCCGTGATCGCACGCGGATATATCAAAAACCTGGAACCGTCGTTCTACGAAAAGAATTTCCACAGTAAATATATTTGGTGGAATAATTCGTTTGGTAAAGTCAAGAAAGTTTTTTTCGGCGGCACGTTCGATTTCCCGCTCACCAAAACCAATCTCACCATCGGCGTTGAAAATGTGAATAATTATATCTATTTTGTTGATGCCGAGCCCAACGGCGAAGCGGTGGAATTTATCAAGCAGCACACGGGAAATATCCAAATACTTGCCGCAACGCTTCAGCAGAATTTTCAGTTCGGAGCGCTTCATTGGGACAATCAGTTGGTATATCAGACCAGTAGCGACCAATCGGTTATTCCGTTGCCTGATCTGTGCGCCTATTCCAATCTCTATTTGAATTTCGTCGCCGCGAAAGTCTTGACAATCCAGATCGGAGGGAATATGCATTATTTTACTGACTACTATGCTCCGATTTATGAACCTGTGACTCAGCAGTTTCGCCTTCAGCACGAGAAAGAACTCGGTAATTATCCGATAATCAGCGGTTATGTCAATTGTCACCTGAAAAACACCCGCTTTTTTATCGAGTTTTACAACCTGAGCTCTTCTTTCATCAGTCCCCCGGCGTATTTTTCCATGCTTCATTATCCACTGAATCCGCAGATTTTCAAACTGGGTCTGTCGTGGAATTTTCTTAACTAAAATGAGATATTTATGAAAAAACGATTGATGCTCTATCTTCTGTTGCTTGCCACGGCAATCGTAATCATGTATTTTATATGGAAATCCATTCCCCGTTCCGTAGTACGCGATTACCCCGAAATCGCCGACGAAGGCATCCTACGGATTGTGACAGACTATAATTCTGTCGGTTACTATGTGATGGACGATACGATACAGGGGACGCAATACGATCTGTGTAAAGCGATTGAAAAACTGTCAGGGTTGTCTGTTGAAATTCACCTGGAAAACAGCCTTGATCAGTGTATTGCTGGATTGGAAGCTTTGCGTTACGATGTCATTGCCCGAAATATTCCGATCACAATGCAGACCAAAGCGATGATCAGTTTTACCGATCCGATTCATTCCGGGAAACAAGTGCTTGTGCAGCGAGCGGCGGCATACAATAACGGCATCCAGCCGATTCACAATCAGATAAATCTGGCTCAAAAAACATTGTATGTACCGGAAAATTCGCCCAGCATCCTCCGGATTCGGAATCTCTCGGAGGAAATAGCCGATACGATTTATATTCAAGAGGTGAAGCAATACAATTCGGAACAGTTAATTTATATGGTGGCGCATGGTGACATCGACTATGCGGTAGTTGATGAAGCAATTGCCTTACATAATCAGAAGAATTTTCCTCAAATAGATGTGAATACGGCGATTAGCTTTACTCAATTGCAAGCTTGGGCTGTCAGAAAAAATGTCCCGATCCTCTTAGACAGCCTTAATTGCTGGTTGAGGCAATGCCAACAATTAAAAAAATCGAAAAATTTGTAGACCTTCACAACGAAAATTACGTCTTCTAAATAGAACAATATTGATTTTATATTTAGAGCGTAATAATAATGTCATTCAATCAAGATACAATCGATGAACTGATCGTAAGTTTTCTTTCCGGTGAAGCGACGTCGGAAGAACAACATCAGTTGCGTCAGTGGATCGAATCAGCAGAAGAGCGCGGCGATTATTTCCGGCAAATGCGCGATTCGTGGCTTTCGAGCGCGCAAATCGGGGTGTTGCCGACAAGCCGTGTAGAGCAGGCTTGGGAGAAGTTGAAGAA